>JACMJO010000281.1 GCA_014380605.1 Fimbriimonadaceae bacterium
AGCGGCGCGGAGATGAGGGCGAGTCCCCCCTCGCCGCACCAGGGTCACCTACTGCCCTAGATTAAGAACACCCGCTGAAGCTATCACCCTAAAGCCATTGGCTCACGGCCACTCAATAAGGCCGGGCCACCAACGCTGGATGTAGAGCCGTCAATTTGAACCTGAAAGACCCTAAACCTAAACTTATTCCATATCCTGCCGAAGATTTCACATAGAAATTGCGGGGATTCTGAAAAATCTCCGGAACACGGAAGAAACGTTCGGTCAAGGAGTTCGAATCAGTGAGTCTGAGAATCAATACCAACATCCCGGCGATGCACGCCCTGGCAAATTTGTCCCGCACCAATGCGGACATGCAGGGATCCATCACCCGGCTAAGCTCGGGTCTGCGCATCAACAGCGCTGCCGACGACCCTGCCGGATTGATCATCAGTGAAGGCATGCGCGCTCAGATCAAGGGTCTGGACCAAGCCATCCGCAACTCGCAGGACGCGATCAATATGTCCAAGACGGCCGAAGGCGCTTTGGATGAGATTCAGAAGCTCTTGCGCGACATTCGAGGTCTTGCGGTTAGCTCTGCCAACACTGCAGTTGCCGATGCATCCGTATTGCAGGCCAACCAAACCCAGATTCGGTCCACGATCGCTTCGATCAACCGGATCGCAGAGCAGACCCAATTTGGATCAAAGAAGCTTTTGAACGGCACTGCCGGAGCCCTTGCTAACGTGACATCGACCGCCAACGTGGACAGTATCTATGTTGGAGGAACGTTTAACGGCGATAGCGTGGTCAGCGGACCCGTCACCATCAACCGGGTCACCCAAGGGACCCGTGCGGCCATTGCCCTCGGCAATACCTTTGCCAGCCCAAATACGGTCGTCACCGCCGCCGGATCGTTCGTGATCAACGGATACTCGTTCACCAGCAGTGGTACCGAAACGATGGCCAGCCTCGCGGCGAAGATCAACGAGATGAGCGCCACCACCGGCGTCACGGCTCAGATTAGCGGCGCGGGCCCATATTCGATTTCGCTCACCCAAGCAACATATGGATCACAACATGGAATCGACTTCTTCGACCCATCAAACGTCATCCATAACGCGGCATCCGCAACCAGCTACGGCGTAAACGCGGTCTTCAATGTCTCGCTGACCACCGACAACGGAGTCCAGACGATTCCATTCACCGGGGGCCAGGGGCCGCAGGAATCCGGGCTTAGGCTCACGGATCGAGACGGCAATGCGATCAGCGTCAACGAGAACGGAAACGCATCCATCGCCGTACCCACCCAGGTCGGAGTAGTCACCGCCGGATCGGTGAGATTCCAGATCGGAGCTTTTGCCAACCAATCGGTAGCGTTCTCAATGCCTACCGTATTTGCTCAGAACCTCGGAACCGGAGCTGTGCCAAGCGCCTCGATTGCCACTCTGGATGTGACCACCCAGCAAGGCTCGTACGACGCGATGAAGATCATCGACGCGGCGATCACTCAGCTTGCCCAACAACGCGGCGAACTGGGATCGTTCCAAAAGAACTTCCTGGAATCAACCGCTCGCTCACTCGGGATCGCCAAGGAAAACTTGACAAGCACTGAGAGCCAAATCCGAGATGCGGACATGGCCTACGAGATCACCGAGTACACCCGACTTCAAATCCTTCAGCAGAGCGGCATGTCCGTTCTGGCGCAGGCAAATCAACAACCGCAGTCAGTTCTAAAACTGCTGCAGTAATCAGGCAAAACAAAACAACCACCTCCTCTTCCCTCGCCAGCCACTGGCGGGGGCTTTTTTGTTCTTAATGCACAAGCCATAATCGACTCGGTGATAGCAAAAGTCGGAATTTGGAGCAAATCCTAGATGCGGCGGGCATTTGGAAAGGGGCTAAGCCAGCTCATTGCGGAAGATGCAATCGCAGAGGACGCCGAAAATGCGACCTCGGTGTCCATCGAGTCGATCTCCCCAAACAGTCGACAGCCACGACTGCGCTTCGACAACGAAGCGCTCCAGGAGCTGACTCAATCTATAAAAGAGTTCGGAATCATCCAACCCCTCCTGGTCCGCCCAACCACGAAGGGCAAATATGAGCTGATCGCGGGCGAGCGCCGCTTGCGGGCCGCAAAGTTGGCGGGCTTGCGCTTGGTGCCGGTTGTGGTCCGGCAGGCCACTAATGAACACTCCCTGGAACTCGCCTTGATCGAGAACATCCAACGGGAAGACATCAATGCGATGGAATGTGCTCGGGCGTATCGCCAACTCATCGACGAATTCAGCCTCACCCAAGAGCAAGTTGCCGCCAAAGTCGGAAAATCCAGGGTGGCCATCACCAACACGCTTAGGTTGATGAAGCTTCCCAAGCGGATTCAGGAAGCAGTCGGGTCTGGCCAGATCAGCGAAGCCCATGCTCGCGCCCTACTTGGGTTTGAGAACGACATTCACATGATTGCGGTGTTCGATCAAGTCCTTGAAAAAGGTTTAACGGTGAAAGACGTCGAACAAAGGGCAAAGTCGGTCACAAGGCCAACCAAGAAAGCGCCTAAACCGATCTCATCCCAGGCCAATATTGACCCTAACACGGCGACGTTGGAGGAAGCCCTATCCACCTATTTCGGGGCGTCAACCAAGATCAGAAAGGGCGAAATCGGCGGCGAACTCTCAATCCAGTTCTACTCGGACGACGATCTTGAGCGAATTCTTGATATCCTCGGTTTTCGCCTGTGATCCCTCAGATTCTGCCTATGAGCCACGAGGATCTAGACGGTGCGGTTGCGCTTCAGAGAGCCTGCTTCCCAGCCCCATTTCCTGAGAATCTGCTCTGGAACCGATCGCATCTGGAGCGCCATCTTGCCATCTTCCCCGCAGGACAGTTCGTGTCGATCCAAGAAGGTCAGGTAATAGCCAGCGCAAGTTCCACCCGGATATCTGAAGTGGACTGGGCTGCTCACACAAGCTGGGAAGAAACGGTTGGAGGACCCTATCTCGAATCTTTCGATCCAACCGGTTCCACCCTTTATGGCCTAGATATCAGCGTCCACCCTGAGCATCGGGGCCAGGGCCTCGGTAGACTTCTTTACCAAGCAAGGTTCAATCTCGTCGCAAGTCTTGGCTTGACTAGGTACGGAACTGCCTGCCGTTTGCCAGGTTTTCAAGTCTTTAGCCAGAGCCAAACAGGTGCAACTGTCGAAGACTATGCCGACCATATTGTTCAGGGCAGGCTCCAAGATCGGACCCTCACACCTCTGCTTCGTTATGAGTTAACATTTTTGGGAGTGATTCACGACTACATGGACGATGATGAATCTGGCAATGCGGCGGCCCAGTTGGAGTGGAAGCCATGAAAGTGCGCATAGCCGCGGTGAATTGGAAGATTCGACCGATCCGGCGCGACAGCGAGTTCTTCGCCCACTTCTACGACCTCGTTGAGAAAGCCCATAGCGAGGGTGCGAACGTCATCGTGGTTCCCGAGATGATGGTTCTAGAATTACTTCACCTTGAGCCCAAACTCAAAGAATCCGCTGTTCCTAAGTATCTCGTACAGTTCAGCGAAGCCATCGAAGATTGGATTCACCGAATTTCTAACAGTAGCGGTTTGGTCTTGGTGGGGGGCTCCCACTTCAAAGAGACCTCTGAGGGCATCGTCAACGCCTGCGCGGTTGGCCACCCGTCTTTAGGAGTGGTGATTGGGACGAAGAACAATCTGACTCAATATGAGAAGGAGATGTGGGATTTGACCGCAGGCACAAGCCTGGTGAAGATTCCCGACCGTCGGCTTGGCGTCACCATCTGCTACGACTCAGAGTTTCCAGAGTCGGGACGCGCACTGGCGGAACACGGAGTCACCATTCAATGCGTCCCCGCCTACACGGAGACCAAGCACGGCTTCAATCGCGTTCGCTGGAGTTGTCATGCGAGAACGATTGAGAATCAGATATTCGTGGCCCACTCGTCGCTGGTTGGCGACCTTGGACAGGAACCGGTGCCTTCGACTTTTGGCTCCAGCGCCGTCCTTTGCCCTCCGTTAAGGCAGTTTCCAGACTCGGGAGTCCTGGCCGAGACTGAGATGAATGAGGAAGGCATCGCCATCACCGATTTGGATTTGGATCTTCTTGAAGAAGCCCGCGCCACTGGCGACGTCCGAAACTGGTACGACCGTGACTCCAGCGACTGGACTATGGAATAGGCTCCGAATCGGGCCCAAGGGAACAGTCTTAGCTAACTCGGCAGTTCAAGAAGTGTCTTTACTCTGGAGGTAGCGATGAAGAAACTGAACTGGATCGTGGGTGTCGCCATTTGCCTTGCTGTGCTCGGATGCTCGCAGGAAGCCAAGAACGACATGGGCCAGGCCGCTGACAAGACGGGTGCAGCTATATCGAAGACGGCGGAGTCCGCTGAAAAATCTGCCGCAAACGCAATGATGACTGGCAAAGTCAAGAACGCCATCATGACCGCCAACGATGTGCAAATCGATGGCCTTAACGTTGACACCATTGACAAGACGATCACTTTGAAGGGGGTAGCGAAGGATTCTAAGTCCAAGGAGACAGCTGCGCAGATCGCAAAGACCCAAGCAGGCAACGACTATAAGGTCGACAACCAGATCACTGGAGGCTAGTTGCTGGCTATAATTCCATCAGAGAGCCCGGATTGAGAAAAGGAGGATTGTATGTCTAATGTAATGGATGTTGGTGGAAAGCGGTTTGTTGCGCTTCGATCGACGATTGAAGAGATGGGCGGAAAAGTAGCTTGGGACAATTCCCAGAAGCAGGCGACTATCGACCTAAACGGCAAGAACACAGTCGTTACGATGGCGGATGAGAATGCCGAGTTTGACGGAAAAGTCTTGACTCTATCGGGAGCCCCGATGGTCCACGACGGAACGCTTTATGTGCCCGAAGACTTTTTTCCGGCAATCCTAAGCACGCAACTTCCCTTCTAGCGAGTTGCCGCTTTCAGTTCTCGAACGGCCTCAAGGACACGATCTCGTCCTCGGGGCCATTCGTTGTGCAAGAGGCTCACCAAGTGGGAGCCCACGACGGCACCGTCTGCCACTTGGCATACCATCCGCACGTGTTCCGGCTTAGAGATTCCGAACCCAACGCAGACCGGTACGTCCGTCTTTGCCTTGATTCGAGAAACCAGCCCTTGAACTTCAGGCGGCGCGGCATTTTCACTGCCTGTGACGCCGGTTCGCGAGACCGCGTACACAAACCCAGAAGACCTCTGACAGACCTCGTCGATGCGCGCATCGGTGCTAGTGGGCGCGGCCAGGTAGATCGAATCCAGACCATGCTTTGCCGCCGCTTCTGCCCAAGCATCCCCTTCATCGGGAACCAGATCGCTTATGATTGCCCCGCTGACACCGGCTTGGACCGACAGAGACGCGATCTTGTCCAAGCCAAACCGCAAATAGGTGTTGTAATAGCCCATCGTCACGATCGGCACCGGGGACTGAAAACTCGCCAACTGCTCGAGTATCGCCAATGGAGTGGTCCCATTGTCCAAAGACCGTTGACTACTTGCCTGGATGGTCGGGCCCTCACCGAAAGGATCGCTAAAGGGAACTCCAACCTCGATCAGGTCAGTTCCGCCTTCCACGAGAGTTTCGAGAATGGCCGGCAAGTCCGAAAGCGGCTGATCGCCTGCCGTCAAAAACAGAATGAGGGCCTTCTCGTTCTTGGCCCTCAATTCATCAAACTTGTCTCGAATCCAACTCAATGAATAGAGTCTACCGCCTAACCATCCATCTTGGAATTCACCAGGACGTCGCGACAATAGCCCAGGATTCGGTCGGACTTCCGTCGATCATAGGCTTTGGCAATTTTCACAATCTCTTGAAAGGTCAGCTTTGCTCTCGCAAGTTGCTTGGCCGTGTCCGTCTTGCTAATCCCATAGTCCCATGAACTGGCAGGGGCAGATTTGAACGACCGTTCCAGTAAGGCGATCTCCTTGCTGACGGCGGATACGACCATAGGCTTTGGTGCAGTCTTGGTCCCAACCAGCAGGCCATATATGGTCTCTTCCACCTCCATAGCATTCGAGCTGAATGTGAGTTGCCAGATGGTTCCTCCACCATTAAGAGCTCGAAACACTTGGATCGTGGAAGTCCCAAACTCATCAAGGTGCGTTCGAAGCCGAAGGACGGGCTTTTGATCGGCTGGCCTTAGGTTCTTGATCAACGCGTCGTTGCGCCACTTCAGGGAACTGGCGTACTTGTAGCCCGCCTGGGCCATGCCCTGAGTGGTCTCGCCCTCCTTACCTGTGTAAAAGTCGTACCACTTGTCAAATCCCATCGCCAAAATCTGCGTGTGGGTTTTGCCATGGGTGTCTTCAGGGTTCTGCGACAGAGCGGCTGAGACTAGAACAAGCGTAACCCCAATCAGGCTGAGTTTCATGGGCCTTGCCTAGAGCTTAAACGGAGCCCCTTTCGCCTTCTTCCACTTATCCACCTGAGCCTTGGATAGAAGGGCAATCACTTCCTGTTCGCCTTTGGTTTCAGCGGCTTTCATCCTGGGCTCGTAGGATTTTACAGTTGCGCTTCGCTTTTTGTCCCCAGCTTTTCCGTTAGGAATATTTTCCCACTCCCTAACATAGCAATCATATTCCTCTTCATTTTTGAATAATCCATTTTTAATACACGCTTGTTTGAGTAATGGATGTGGTTTATAAATCCACGAGGTTTTAGGATGTTCTTTTGCATATTCGAGAATTTTCATATAGTTTTGTGAAAATGTAGAAAATGAGTGTTTTTCTTCTCCAAGAGTATGGTGAGGCGCATAAATAATCTTAACTACTTGAGATAAATTAATATTTTCTTTTTGCATTTTCCATATATTCAAAGTATCTTCTGGTAATGTTCCATCTAAAAATGCATCCATTTTTAAATATCCACTTACTTCTACGTTAGTATCTCCAATTATTGAATATTTTCTTGCCATGCCCTTATGAACTTCGCTTTCACA
>JACMJO010000019.1 GCA_014380605.1 Fimbriimonadaceae bacterium
TAGGTTAGGGTGAGAATGCGCCGTTCCCGGTGCGCTCCCTCCGTGGACTTGATCGAGTAGGTTGGCTTGGACCATATTCCGTTGTCTTGAAAGCGGAACCGGAGGAAGCCCCATTGCACCCCCACCTCCCCGCTAACCTGCCCTCAATAGCTGGCCAAAGGCATTTCAATATAGCAGACGTTTCTCAGATTCCCAAAAAAGCGGCAAATATATCAAAAACCTTTTCCGCTGTTATCGGGAATCTCCCTTCAGTCGCTTAAGCGTTTGCTCTATTTTCGACAGCCGATCCGGATCTTCCTTCTGCTTGATGAATTGAAGGTGCCTTTTCTCCAGGAGCATGCGGAGCTTGTCGATCGCATCCTTCACAAAGCGATCAGAAAGATTATTGAACCGAACGTCGGTCGAGCACCGTTGGACTATGTCCTGCATGGCAGGTTCCATGCGGTCTATCCAAACGGAGGGTTCGCCAGTGGGAGCGGTATCGCCAAAGACGCTGACATATCCATGAGAAAACCCACGGCCTGACTCAGACACGAAAAGCTCGGGAAGAACAAGCGCTTCATGCGATATGGTTCTCAATCCCGGCGTCAGAAGCGCGGCGATAAGGGTGGCTTCGGCGGGCAATAAATCGCTAACCGCCATTTGGAAGCTCGGGGCAGTCGCCTGTGAGTTGTTTTGTCGGCTCGACTTCCGTCTCGCCAAGACCTGCTTGCGAAGGGTCTCTCGAACGTAGAGTTGATCCTCGACGCCCGCATGCATACTGACCAACCGCTCGATATGGCGCTCGATCTCCGGTATATCCGATGCTTGGCCAAGGGCCTCGACAACGGCGGTCCAGAACGCCTGGCCCTTCTCGACGTGGCTGGCGACAATCTGGTCGAGGCGGAACGAGGTCGGAAGGGTGGCTTCCTTGACGGCGTTGACTACCGCCGCCGGTCCTTGACTCCTCAACAGGGTGTCGGGATCTTCTCCGTTGGGCATCAATGCAATGCGGATGGGAATTTTCTCGGGCTTAAGAACTTCAATCGCCCTGTCGGCCGCCTTCTGGCCCGCCGCATCCGCGTCGTAGAGGATGACCACCTCATCGCACCATCGACCTAGCATCTTGGCGTGATCTTCGCTGAGGGAGGTTCCAAGGGAGGCGACGGCTCCCTGCACTCCCGCCCGGTGACAGGCAATAACGTCCAAATAGCCTTCGCATAAGACAATCTGACGTGGCTTTACCTTGGATTTCGCCTGAGCCACCTTATTCATCCCATACAACACTCGTCCCTTTCGGTAGAGGGGCGTGTCGCTCGAGTTGATGTATTTTGGAAGCGCATCGCCAAGGACGCGCCCGCCGAAAGCGACGAGGTCCCCCCGCTCGTCCCGAATCGGAAACATCAGCCGTCCGCGGAACTTATCGTAGTAGCCCCCAGAGGTGTCCTCTTCAGTTAAGAAAAGTGTTCGACAAAGCGATAGTGAATAGCCTTTCTTCTGAAGATGAACTGCCAAGGCTTCGCCAACATCGGGAGCATAGCCTAGCTCCCAATCGGCTACAACTTCAGTATTAAGCCCACGACCATCCAGATACTCCCTTGCAATAGACGATTTTGCAATCTGGTCTCGGAAGAAGGTCAACGCCGTCTCCATGATTTCCAGATTCAAAGAGCGATCCGAGCGGCTGGACTTGTCGGCGCTTCGATTGGTTAAGGTCACGCCCGCTTGGTTAGCAAGCGTTTGGAGAGCATCGGGGAACTCGACGTTCTGAGTCTTCATGACCCAAGTAAAGATGTCTCCACCCTCTCCGCAGGACCAGCACTTATAGCGCTGGAGCATAGGATTAACCGTAAAAGAGGGCCTCTTGTCCTCGTGAAAAGGACAGAGACCCGTATAACTTTTACCAGTCTTCTTCAGTTGGACGCGTTGACCGACTAGATCGACGATGTCGATTCGCGCACGAATCTCATCGATCTCGCCGGCCAACGCTTATTCGACCCTTAGGTCTTACCAGCCGCAACCACGATGCCAGTGACGACCTGTGGCTTGTTGGGACCAAGACGAGAAAGCTTGAACGCGACCTTATTTCGAACCAGGAATCGAACGACGACGTTATCGCCGTTGATCTCGTATCCGTCAGGAGCGTTGTACTTCTTGATCAGCTGAGCGAAGGTCGATCCGAACCCGATTCCACGAGCCGTCTTGACTCGAGGATTGGTGAGACCAATGGCTTCGATCTGGACAACTCGGTTCGACTTGTCAAGCACAAAGCCGTACTTAGAGCCGTTGCGGTTGTAGACCCAACGAGTGTAGAGAATACGCCCACCGCCACCGGCATTGCCAATTCCTCCACCACCTCGCCCACCATCCGGAGGGCCAAACCCTCCAGGTCCACCACCGGCACCACCAGTTGGAGGGGGTGTTGGAGCACCAGCGTCGCCTGGACCGCCGCGCTGCATGAGTGTGTTTGCAAAATCGAATGACCCATCGCCGCCTGAAGACCAAGCCGCAGCAGATGATCCGCCGCCCCCGCTCGGGCCGAAACCACCCCGGCCACCGCCGGGTACACCAGCCGGGGGCCCACCCGGTCCACCGCCGCCAGGGCCAATCGCCCCGCCGCCGCCGCCGACAGACTGAACTTGGTCTGGTGTGCCGTAAACGCTGACTACCCTAAGGCCTGTGTCGTAAAGCTTAATTCCAATGAGGCTAATCTCAGCGCCGCCTTTCTTCTGGGCATGCGCACTTGGCGCTACACCGAGAACAATGGCGAGGCCCAGAGCCGATACAATCCACTTGTTATTCAAACTAGTTGGTCCTCCTGATTGACGAACCGGTAAGGATTCTTTTCCAGTTATTATGGACGCAGGCTATAGGCCCAAAAGTCACAGACCCAGACAGTTTATTTTCCAGCCCGCGTAGGAAGCTATGTAGGGTATACCTTTCCTACTTCAAAGTTACACGGAGATAAGAAAACATATGGCATCGAATCTTGGGGTCTCAGGTTCAGAATTCAGCGAGAAGGTCTTGAAATCGGACGTTCCCGTATTGGTCGATTTCTGGGCCGAATGGTGCGGACCCTGCAAAGCGATTGGGCCCGCGATCGAGCAGATTGCCGGCGAATACGACGGCAAGGCCAAAGTCTACAAAGTAGATGTGGACGCAGATCCTGATCTCGCATCCGAATATGGCGTCATGAGCATTCCTGCGGTCTTCTTGTTCAAAGGCGGCAAGGTTGTCGACCAGCACGTTGGCGCGGCGTCCAAGGAGACGTTTGCCGGCATGATCACAAGAGCCCTCTAAGGCTTTAGCTTTCTCAATAGGGCCAGGAACCATTAGGTTCCTGGCTTTTGTTTTGCCAGTCAGGTTTAATCAACACCCAGTGGCCTCGGCAACTCCCCAACCAAATCCAAATGTAGCCAAGGCGGGCGTCATCATGGTGGCCAGCCTGCTACTTAGCCGAGTCCTTGGCCTGGTCCGCGATGCCATCATCGCCGGAAAGTTCGGGAGCGACGGCTTTACGGACGCTTACCGTTTGGCGTTTGCGGTACCCGATCTTCTTTTTTTTCTGATCGCAGGCGGCGCACTGAGTTCTGCGTTCATCCCCGTGTTCAGCGAATACCTGCACACTGAGCGAGAGCGCGAAGCCTGGCACATTTTCAGTGTCGTTACCACCTTCATGTCGATCCTGGTCATCGCCTTTATCGTTGCCGCCTGGATATTTGCGTACCCGCTCTCCCAGGTTGTGGCGCCAGGGAAGGAGGCGGAGTGGCTCCCCTATATCGTGCAGATGAGCCGCATCTTGCTCCCTGCCCAGTTCGCCTTCTTCATCGGCGGGATCATGTTCGGAACCCTCTACGCGAACCAGCGGTTTTCCGTGCCTGGGTTGGGTCCTAACATTTATAATATCGGCATCATCTTCGGTGCCCTTGTGATCTCGTCGGTCGTCACTCCGGGAGTGGTCGGGATGTCTTGGGGAGCGCTGATCGGGGCATTTCTGGGCAATATCGTCATACCCTACTTGGCAATCCGCAGCATCGGCGTCCGCTTCAAGCCATCACTCGACCTGAAGCACCCAGGGGTGAAGAAAGTGTTCCGGCTGATGCTCCCGGTTGTCTTGGGCCTATCCTTGCCCGGCGTTTACGCGCTTATCATGGGCGCATTCGGCTCCTATTACGAAGACGGAGTCGTGACCTACCTTGAGTTTTCCAACAAGCTCATGCAGGCCCCACTCGGAGTCTTTGGGCAATCGCTGGCGATTGCGGTTTTTCCTGCGTTGACGCAGTTCTTCGCCCAAAACCGCATGGATATGTACCGGAGCCAGCTCAGTTCCACGATGCGGACTGTCATTTATCTGACCGTTCCGATCACCGTTCTCATGTTTGTCATGGCGCCCCAAATCGTCGGTGCCATGTATGAGCACGGGAAGTTCACCGCCGCCGATTCCGCCGCGACCGCCGAGTGCCTGCGCTACTTCGCGATCGGCATCGTCGCCTGGTGCTTGCACCCAATTCTCATGCGCGGCTTCTTTGCCATGCAAAGCACCGTGACACCGATCATTCTCGGGACCATTTCGACGGCTGTCTTTGTGGGATTGATCTTTGCCCTGCGGGGGCTTGGACTGGAATATCGGGCTTTGCCTCTTGCCGGATCGATTTCCGCAATCACCCTTGTGATTCTGCTATCCGTGGCGGTGGCTCCGAAAATTGGTGGTCTGGACCTGAAGGGTATAGGCTTGACCCTGGGCAAATCCGTCATCGCGTCGATCCCGCTTGGGCTCCTTGGAGTAGCGGTGGCGTTTACTCAGTTTGGACAGCATATCGCGGGTCAAAAGCTGCAGACCCTGGTGGTTGTGGGAGGGGTATTCCTCCTTGGTGCGTGGGCTTACTACTTTGCGACACGAGCCCTCAAGATGCAGGAAAGCGACTTCGTCAAACGGGCCATGAACCGGCGGGCGAAGAGCAAGGAACCGGTGAGCGATGTTGAGGCGATGGGGTCAGAGGATTAAGGTGGTTGGGGAGTAAGGGGTAAGGAGTAAAGGGTAAGGGGCAGTAAAAAAAACGCAACTGAATCAGTCTCTCCCTCTCTCTCTCCCCCTCGCCCCTTACTCCTTACCTCTTACTCTTTACCCTCCTACAACCTCTCCAATAACACCGCCGTCGCCTCGCCGCCACCGATGCAGGGAGAACAGACTGCGTATTTGCCGCCTCGTCGTTTTAGTTCGTAGAGGGCGGTTAGGATAAGTCTCGTCCCGGTCATCCCGATTGGGTGGCCGAGGGCTACGGCTCCGCCGTTAACGTTTAACTTTTCGTGGGGAATCTTTACTTTATCCGCGACGACCATGGCGACCACGGAAAAGGCTTCATTCACTTCGAATAGATCGATATCTTCAACTTTGAGCCCGTTTGCTTGTAAAAGTTTATCGATCGCGAAGGCGGGGGCGGTGGTGAACCATTCGGGTTCTTGGGCGTGTTGCGAGTAGGCGAGGATTCGGCCTAATGGCTTGGCGCCTCGTCGATTGGCTTCCGATTCTGAGGCAACGATGGCGGCGGCGCCGCCGTCGTTGATCGAGCTGGCGTTGCCGGCGGTGGTGACTCCTTCCTTGTCGAAGGCGGCGCGGAGGCCGGGGAGTTTGGCGGGATCGCCTTTGCCTGGTTCCTCATCCTGGCTGACCTGGATCGGGTCGCCTTTGCGCTGAGGGACGGAGACGGGGGTGATCTCGTCGGATAGGCGTCCGTTGGCCTGGGCATCGAGGGCTCGGCGGTAGCTTTCGGCGGCGAATTCGTCTAACTGTTCGCGGGAAACGTTGAACTCTCGCGAGGTTTTGTCGCCCATCGAGCCCATGTGGACGTTGCTGTACGGGTCCCAGAGACCGTCGTGGATCATGAGGTCCAAGAGGGTTCCGTTGCCCATTCGGTAGCCAGCTCGAGCCTTGTCCAGGGCGTAGGGCGCGTTGGTCATGGACTCCATGCCACCGGCGACCACGATCTTGGCATCGCCGCATTTGATGGCTTGGGCGGCCATCATGATGGTCTTCATTCCACTGCCACAGACCTTGTTCACCGTGGTGCAGGGGACGGAGTTTGGAATTCCGGCTCCGAGCGAGGCCTGTCGGGCGGGGGCTTGGCCCGATCCGCCGGTGAGCACGTTGCCCATCAAGACCTCATCGACCTCGGCGGGATCAACTCCGGCTCGGGTTAGGGCCTCTTTGATGGCGATGGAACCCAGCTGGGCCCCGGTGAAGCCGGAAAGGCTTCCGGAGAAGGCTCCGATCGGCGTGCGCGCTCCGGCGAGAATGACTGCGTTTTCCATGGGTGGTTTGAACTCCGTTGTCCGCGAGGGA
>JACMJO010000282.1 GCA_014380605.1 Fimbriimonadaceae bacterium
ACAGACATCTCTGCATGGGGAGGCACCACAGAGCTAGATTCTTATCAGCAAATACTTGACCCGGACTTTCTGGGGTCCGCTCGTGGCTTCGATTTCGGCTTGTGCCCTCACCATTTTCCCATCGGCGGTATCTACCCAGAAGATCACGGGAGTGATGTTCCTGATCAGTTGGCCCGCCGCATACGCGCCTTCGATCACCGCGACATTCCGCCTGCCTTCTCTTCGAAAGGCTGTGAGTCGGTAGTCGATCTTGATCCGTTGCTGATTGACGTTCACGTAGGCCGACCACTTGTCCCCAACCTTCACAGGATAGGCAGGGAGCACCACGTTCGGCGTTCCGTTATCACTCACCGACATACCGTTCACGATCAAGCGCTTGTTCTGACCGGTCCGATCGTTAACCACGCGGAATCTGAAACCATCCAACTCCATGAAACTCTTGTCGCCGCCCCGCATAACGCCATCCGAGAAGGTGGAGAGAACTTTGAAACTCTGGTCCCACTCGAATTCGCCTTTCTTTGCTGAGACAAGCTTTTCTCGGAGCCTTGATTTGAAGCCCATCTGTCCAGCTGTCCCAACGGCGGTCATTTTGGTGTCGAGCGAGTAGACGTACACCGCGCCCACTTTGGCCCTTACCTGGAGGAGTTGGGGCTTTTGCGCGAACGGAGTGGATACGAGGGCAAGTGCTACGGAGACTACAAGGCCCTTCATTTCTTGCTCTTCACTTTGGTCTGGTCGTCAACCGCTCAATCCGCTTCTCGTAGTTCGTTCCCTGAATTATGCGGTTTACGTAGATTGCCGGCACATGGATCTCGTTCGCATCTAGCTGGCCGACCTCAACTAGCTCCTCTACCTCGGCGATGCATTCCTTACCAGCGGCGGCCATCATCGGGTTGAAGTTGCGGGCGGTTTTTCGGAAGGCGAGGTTGCCGGACGTGTCGCCCCGCCAAGCCTTGACGATCGAGAGGTCGGCATGGAGAGCGGTTTCCATCACGTACATCTCGCCATTGAAATCGCGAGTCTCTTTACCCTCGGCGACCAGCGTTCCGTAGCCGGTCTTGGTATAGAAAGCGGGGATTCCGGCTCCGCCAGCCCGAATGCGCTCCGCTAAAGTTCCCTGCGGGTTGAATTCCAGCTCAAGCTCGCCACTGAGGAACTGGCGCTCAAACTCGGCGTTCTCTCCGACGTAACTGCTGACCATTTTCTTGACCTGCTTGGTTTGGAGGAGGATGCCCAGTCCGAAATCGTCGATGCCGCAGTTATTGCTGATGACGGTGATGTCCTTCACGCCCGAGTCGCGCAATGCGAGGATGAGATTCTCGGGGATTCCGCACAGGCCAAATCCTCCAGACATGATGGTCATACCATCAAAGCCGAGCCCTGTGAGGGCGGCCTGGGCGTTGGGAAAAACCTTGTTCATCGAGCCTCCGTTGGATCAGGTTCGATTTTACTTGGGTTAGGGCCCGCACAAAAGAAAGAGGGAAGCGTTTGTGGCGCTTCCCCTATATCATTTCAGAATATTTGGCTTCTCCTTTCAGGTAAGCCAGTCAATAGGACTTACACCTTTCTGTGGTTGTTCCCTCAAAACGCGTGCCATTTTTAAATTTCCGCTAGGATTTGTTCAAGTTTGTGGGTGATCTCGCTATTCGTCGCGAGTCGGTCACAGCCGAGGTCCCTTCCTAGGTCGTGAAGCTCCTTTTCCTTGTGGCCAGCATGGGCCAGGACTTTGAATCCGGCGGCTTTTAGCCGAGGAACTAGGTCGGATGCGGGCATAGAAAGAGATCCTAAGTTTACGATAGCGAGATCGCCGGTAGGGAGGGCTTCTCTTAGCTTTGCAATCACAAGCGGTTCGTGCCCAAAGGCTTGGACCGATTTTGCCAGTCTTGGCCCCCACATCAGGTTGTCCTCAAAGATCAAAACGCGCATAGCCACCAATCGTCAATCGTCAATTCGCTTCGAAAGGTACCCTTTCGATCGTGATTGCCCCCCTCACATGGTCCGATGGCAGGTTGCTGATGCTCGATCAGCGGGTATTGCCACTTCGGGAAAAGTGGCTGGAGTTGACCACCCATGAGCAGGTTGCGGCGAGGATTCGCGACATGGCAGTCCGGGGCGCTCCCGCGATCGGAGTTGCGGCGGCTTACGGAATGGCGCTTGCAGCAAAGAATGGCGTAGACCGAGACCAAGCGCACCAGGCACTTGCGGCATCCCGCCCGACCGCGGTAAACCTTTTTTGGGCTCTCGACCGAATTTCGGCGATGGTGTCTTGGCAGTTTGCGGACGTGCTTGCGGAGGCCAAGACCATCGAGGCTGAAGATCTTGCGATGAACCAGGCTATCGGGCGGCATGGGGCCGACCTGCTACAACCTGGCTGGAATATTCTCACGGTATGCAATACCGGTTCCTTAGCGACGGCAGGACACGGGACGGCCTTGGGGGTGATCCGCACCGCTCACGTCCAAGGCAAGGGGATTCACGTTTACTCCTGTGAGACTCGCCCTCGCCAGCAGGGGCTTCGCCTGACGGCCTATGAGCTGATCAAAGAGGGCATTCCTTTTCACAGCATTGCCGATGGCGTGGCAGGTTCCCTGATGAGGGCGGGGAAGGTGGACTGCGTGATTGCAGGCGCGGATCGGATCGCCGCTAACGGAGACACTGCCAATAAGATTGGCACCTACTCCTTAGCCATTCTCGCGAAGTACCACGGCATTCCGTTTTACATTGCCGCACCAACATCCACCCTTGACCCAAAGTTGGCTACTGGCGACTTGATCCCAATCGAGGAACGGTCCGGCGAGGAACTAACCCACATGGAAGGGGTTCAGGTGGCACCGGCTGGGTGCCCCGTCTTTAATCCTGGATTCGACGTTACGCCGGGTACTTTGATCGGGGGGATCATCACGGAGGAAGGGGTCTTTCGACAACCCTATCAGTTCAAATGAAAACGGTCCGCCGAGCGCTCGGCGGACCGTCGAATGATCGGACAGGAAACTTTACTCCCAGGCCTCTCTCACATCCTGGTTCGCCCGCCAGCCCTCGCGCATCGCTTGGGCCCGCTTTGCAATATGATGCTGGGCTTTTAGCGTTATCTTTGCCGGTTGCTTTGCAGCCGTCTTTACCGCCCTGGTCGTCTTTTCGACCTGCTCATTAACCCACTCACGGGTCTTGTCAACCTTTACGAAGAAGCGCTGGCGCCGACGCCATGCCCGATCTCTGTTGGTCATCACAGTATTCTCCTCGGACGGGATTGATACGGCTTTTACTCGTATCATCACTATTATCCGACGGGTTTTGTGAATTCGCCGTTCCTTTTGCAGGGGAATTGATGGTTGTGGTTTGTGAATGACGTTGGTCGCACAAACCCGATTTAGACAGCCGCGGGGCGGTCTTGGGCTTTATCGGTTTTCTGGGCGTTCTCCCTTGCCACTTTGTCCTCGGAGATTTCCTCGACCGATCTCGTGTGAAGACGCGCCGCTCCTTCATATGCCTTTGTCCTGATGGTTGGTGACTTGAGATTCTCCTTTGCGGCGGCGATTGCGTTTCCGTATTGAGGCAACCAAGCTTCCTGCGCGACAAGCATCTCGTCGGCCATCTGCCAGATTTCAGGCGGGTTGGCGACGGCTCCGGTGAGTGGGTCCATCATCATGGCCTGCTTGAGAAGGGTCGAGCCGCCGTGGACGGCGGCTTCGACGGCAAGTCTCTGAACAGAGATCGAGGCGTTGCAGACAGCAGCGCAGCCGAGCGGGAGGTCTCCGTACATGGCCATGTTGATGCCGTTTCGATCGACATAGCCGGGAGCTTCAATGATGGCGTCGTCGGGGAGGTTGGTGATGACGCCGTTGTTCACCCGATTGAAGTGGCCGCGATAGACGCGGCCGGTTTCTAGCCCTTCGATGATGTAGCTTCCATGCTCCTCGCTGCGCTTCTCAGGTTCAAACGTGTTGGACTCGGCGGTCATCCAGTTGGGGAAGTCATGTTCGAACCAGTTTCGGCCCTCGGTGCAGACTCGGAGATAGCCACCGGTTTCGCCATTGATCCAGACGCCGAGATCAATCCAGTCTTTGATCTCATCGGGACGTTTGCGATACCAAGGCACATACTCGCTGAGGTGGCCGTTGGATTCGGTGGAGTAGTAGCCGAACCGCTTGAGCATGTCGATGCGCACCTTTTCGGTCGTCGGGAACTCGGGATGCTCTTGTAATGCCTCCAAGAGGTGGGGAGTCATGTCTTGACCCTGCCACTGAATTTTGGTGTACCAAGTTTGATGGTTTATGCCGACGCAGACGATGTCGACGTCTTTCTTGGTAAGTTTGGCGTCTTCTGGGAGCTTGCCACGTCTTTTGAGCCAGCCTTCGAGGGCGTTTGTTATCTGCCAGTGACCTCCCTGAACGCCGTGGCAAAGACCGACGGTATTGACGCCGCCGTACTTATTGCATGCCCAAGTGAGCATCGCCATGGGGTTGGAGTAGTTGAGGAACAGGCAATTTGGAGCGGCAACCTCTCGGATGTCCCGGCAGAAGTCAAGGAGGACCGGGATGCCGCGTTGGGCGTACATGATGCCGCCGGGTCCGAGCGTGTCGCCGACGCACTGGTCGATGCCGTATTTGAGCGGGATGTCGATGTCGGTTTGGAATGCTTCCAGGCCTCCGACGCGGACAAACGACATGGCGTAATTTGCGTCTGCAATCGCCTTTCTTCGATCTAGCTGGGCCTCGATCCTGGAGGGCAAGCCCGCCGATTCGATGTCCCTCCGAACCAATTGCTCCACCATCGAGAGGTTGTGCTCGTTGATGTCGTGAAAGGCGAATTGGGTGTCCTGAAGCTCGGGGACGATGAGGATGTCCCGGACGAGGGTCCGGGTGAATCCTACGCTTCCCGCGCCGAGGATGGCGATTCTGAGCGGCATGTTGGGAGTCTAGCCGGTTGGTCGGGGTTGGGTAAAGAGTAAGGGGTAAGGAGGAGGGAAGCCAAATGAATTTCGATCTTTACCGATCGACCTCGGTTCCCTGAATTGCCCACTCCTTTCTCCTTACCCTTTACCCCTTACCTGTAGCTAAGCAGCACTTGGGGGCAACCGCACTTGCTTCAAAAGCCGAACCTGCCTTGATCCGCTTCAGATCGAACTCTTCCATCCACTGCTCCTTGCCTTTTTGATACCAAGTCCAGCGGGTTTTGTAGCGATCGGGGGAGATGAACTCGTAAGTAGCGCGGTCCATGTGGCCAACTTCGCGGTTAGGAATACCGGTTGCATCCATGAAGGTGAACTCCAACTTAGCGCCCTTATCCTGAATCTTGCTTGCGACAAGTCGGGGCTGGTTCTTTGCGACGCAGTAGTGAGTGAGGATGAGCTTGCCCTCGTGAAGGGAGTACATCGTCACCATCATGTCGCCCTTATGAGCGTCGAACCAACTCTCCTCCATAACCACCGACCCATTGCCGATCAGGGTGTATTTGTGGCGAATTTTCAGGCCATTCTGATTCGCGCCTTCCCATTCGCCCACCATCGCTTCGAATTTCTCAAAGCCCGCTTGGGCATCGTCCTTGGGTCCGCCGGGCGAGGCGATCAAGAGGGTTCCGATTACTAGTCCAATTGCATTCATTTCGTTCTCCTGTAGGTTAGGCGAGGTTCTCGTAGAACATGAGGGTGTTTCCATCGGGATCGAAGAAGGTGGCGAGTTTGACCATCCCTCCAAACTCTCGCGTAGGGCCGTCGAATCGGACGCCCTTGCCTTCGATCTCGGCCCGGGCTCGATCAACTGATTCAACACCCCAGACCAATGCCGGCCCACCGACCGGAGGGCTTTCCACTTGAGAAATGTCTAGCCAAACGTTCCCAACCGGAGTGGACATGTAGGTCATACCCATCTCTTCCTGAGCAAAAACCGTTTCGCACGCCAGCGTGTCTCGATACCACTCGGCTGATTCTTTATGATCCCGAACCGAGATCGAGCAGACCAACTTTCCTGTAAATCCAAGATTTCCCAATATCCTGCACCTCTTCTTCAAATTAAGACGTATATTTTATAGCAGATATATTTTATAAGACCAAGGGATTGACAAAAAAACCTTTAGAAATCGATTGGCTCAGAAGGGCGACCCGTTTTCGCTATGTCTTTCCGGTGCTTGCGGAGCTTCAGCGCGACCAAGGCTGTAAGTTCGTAACCTTGATTAGCAGGCTGGACGCGAGCGATCGGGCGATCCGCCAAGCATTGGACTACCTGATCGAGATTGGGTGGGCGATGCGAAATCCTGGCTATGGCCACCCATCTCGACCTGAGTACATCTTGGCTCCATTCGGATCGACACCCGGTTTCCGTGCTATTCAGATTTGGGATGCTTTGAGCGGGTGGAATGAGGGAGATATCGCTCTAGAACGGTGGCCTTTGGTCGTTCTAAACTCGTTGGAGCATGAATCCAAGCGATTTTCTGAGATTCGGGCCCGTTGTCCGAGCATATCTCCTCGCGCCTTGGCGATGGCCCTAACCAGGTTGGAAGGGAGTGGCCTTGCCACGAGGACTTTGGTTGATGGCAGGCCACCGACGACGGAATATTCCGCCACCAACTGGGGACGAACTCTACTTAAGAGCTAGCCAATTTCAAGCTTGACCATATCCAGGCGATCCTTGGCTTCTTTGTAGTTTGGTTCAAGCTTCAATGCTTCCTCAAACGCCGATCTGGCTTCCTTCAGCCGCTTTGATTGACGGAGGAAATTGCCATAGGTGTAGTGGAACCAGGCCCGCTTTGGGTCGACCGCTATGCCGGCCTTGAATTGCTCTTCAGCTTCCTTGTTTTTCTCTTGGCGCCACAGCGAAACGCCGTAGTCCACATACGGGTCGGCGTATTTTGGGTGATCCTTAATGAGCTTCTGATAGATCGCTTCAGACTCTGGGTACCGTCTCAACTCGTCGATGAGGTTTGCCAATCGCAGATAGTAAGGAAGCCCGTTCGGATCGGCCTCTATGAGCTTGCGAGTCACGTCTTCGGCGTCCTTGAACAGCTCTTGAGCCATAAAGAGTTTGGACAATCCGTCCAAGGCTCGAAGTCTCTTAGGGTCGAGATCGAGGGCTTGGTAGTAGGCGTCCTCAGATCTCGTGTAACTTTTCTGCTTGCGAAGCACGTCGCCCATGACGGACCAGCCATAGGCGCTCTTGGCGTCCAAGGCCAGAGCCTTTGTGAGCAGACCTTCGGCTTCCCGATAACGTCCGTCATCGGCGAGGAAGTTTGTGTAAGCGAACATCGCGGGGATGTAGTTGGGGTCCAAGTCCAGGCTTTTGCGGAAACCCGCTTCGGCGTCGCTGGGCTTGCCAAGCTTCATGAGCGCCTTTGCTCGGTCCAGGACGTATTCGGGAGCTTTGGGATCGAGCTCCATTGCTTTGGCGTAGGCTCGCTCTGCTTGATCGAACCTGCCGAGACCAAAATGGCAATCGCCTATGAACTTAGGGGCTCCCGCGAATGTGGGCAGGAGGCTTGCGACCTTCTCGAAGATCGGCAGGGCTTCGGCAAACTTGTCCTGATAGAAAATCGCGCGTCCGAGTTGATAGTTCGCCTCTGGATCATTGGGGGTCTTGGCGACCTGAACCTTGCCAAGGGCTTCCGCCTCAACGTATTTTCCTGTTTGGATGAGTTGACGGACTTTCTCCGTTTCCGATGTCGTGGCCTGAGAAAACGCCAATGAGAGAGGCATCGCAAAGAGAACCAAACATACGATGATGCGGGGCATAGCTGTTTGGACGAAAAATCCGACTTAAAGGTCAGCAAGTTCTTGCCGCGTTTGGCCCGAACACGACGTATCCTATAACCAAGAGGCGTTAAATCAATTGACGAGTGCCTGCAAGGGCCAGAGTCCGGTAGCTGTGGTTCGCCGCGCAGTGAATATGGCCAGGGTTAGTCCTGGCCTTTTGATTTGTCCGCTGTGGTTTGGCAGAATAGACTAACCCATGAGCAGTTCAAACGAGAGTGCCCTATCAGTCGTGAAGTCTTCCAAGTATTGGGAAGTACAGGTTGCTCAAACCGAGTATCGGGCACGACTGGTCGAGAGTTGGCAGATTCCGCCAGGAGCCAGGGTCTTTGAGATCGGCTGTGGGCAAGGCGACATGACGGTGTTGCTGGCGGAAGTGGTTGGTCGTGATGGCCATGTGACGGCGGCCGACATAGCGAGTCCGACATATGGCTCGCCCCTTACCCTTGGACAAGCCACAGATCTGCTGAAAGCATCGCACCTCGGGAATCGGATCGATTTCTGTTTCAACTTCGAAGTGCTGAGCCCTGCCAGCCCCTTTGAAGATGACGCCTTCGATTGCGTTGTATTTGCGCACTCCAGTTGGTACTTCGAATCAGTCGAGCAACTTCAGGAGACTTTGCGCAAGGTTCAGCCGTGGGCGAGACAGCTTTGCTTTGCCGAGTGGGACCTTCAGCCCCGCTCGCTCGATCAGGTGCCTCACCTCTTGGCGGTTCTCATTCAGGGCCAGGTAGAGGCGTTTAAGTCGGCTAGTATAGCCAACGTTCGGACGCCCTTGACCCGCGACAAGGTCGAAGACTTTCTAGCCAAGGCAGGTTGGAAGGTGGAATCGAGCAACACGCTAGACGTCGAGGCGCTTCAGGATGCAGACTGGGAGATTAAGGCCTGCTTAGACTCATCCCTCGCCGATGCGGAGGAGCTTGATTTACCGGTGAGGTTTCTGGCGATGTTGGAGGGCCAAGTCGAGATTCTCAGGCAAATCGCCCTTCCCAGCGGGAATCATCCACTCGACACTTACTCCATCGTCGCAACCCGTTCGGCGTAGGGGGACAAGAGTGTCGCACCGACGGATGGTTATGAACACAAAAAGCCCCGATCAGCGAACTGACCGAGGCTTTCATAAAAGCTCTTTAGAAAGAAACTCAAAACGTAGACCGACCTGGATATGTGTTCTGTGCAATGCACAAAACAGTGCTTATCCTTTAAGGAGGTGATCCACCCACACCTTCCGGTACGGGTACCTTGTTACGACTTAGTCCCCCTTACCCCCC
>JACMJO010000283.1 GCA_014380605.1 Fimbriimonadaceae bacterium
CTCCGTCGCCGGCGCTGAAAATCTCTTCCGCACCTACTTCTCGTTGGGGTTGGCAACACCGGGGGCAAAGCACGTTCAGGAACCTGGATACGAGCTTTGCCTTGGAAATGTGGACCATCCCGTTTGCAATTTTGCGGGCAGGGTTCGCCTGGATCCATGGGTTGCCAACCAACTCGTTGAAATTGCCATCGAACGGAGGGCCTTTAACGTGTACTCAGCTCCCGGCAATTCGCCCGACAGTCGAGAACTAAGGGATGAAATCCTGGTGCGGGCCGGATTTCAGCGGAGTTACTGCTTACAGCAAATGCTTTGGGACTCAAAGCAAGCGCAGGGCCGGATAGACCTGCAACTCGCGGAAACAGCCTCCGAGCGTCGAGAGGTTGCCAACTTCATGTCGAATCAGTTTTTTAGTCGTCATTCGATTATTTTTCGTCGAAGTGTGGCGGATGCTACCGTTCACGCATCGCGGCTAGATTTGTATACGATTCGCCAGCGAGGGGATATTGTCGCCGCCCTTATGATTGCCGAGGATGCAAATGTGAGCGGACTCTTCAATTTGTGCGTGAAGCCGCATGAGCAAAGCAGAGGTTGGGGAACTGCGATCGTAGCAGAAGTGTGCGGACGAGCGTATGACAATGGAAGGGTTGTTTGCCTTCAATGTGATGAGACCTTGGCACCCTGGTACGAACGCCAGGGTTTCGTAAGAAGCGGCTGGGTCGACGTGTACGGCTTGTCAGACGAAAGACGTATTGCTATAATAAATTGATTTCGAGTTTTATCGTGGCCCGAAAGAACCTTGCGTTTACGCTGCCTGAGTTGCTTATCGTGCTTGCCATCATTGCGATCTTGGCAAGCGTGCTATTCCCTGTGTTCAAGATGGCGAAAGGGGCAGCCTATCGCGCAACATGCCTTTCGAACTTCAAGCAACTTCAACTTGCAACGACCCTCTATGTGACCGATTGGGACGACCGAATGATGCCGGTCAACCACCAACCCTCAGCGCCCGCCAACTCAACAAACGACCGAACATGGGTCCAGCTGACCCTTCCCTACGCTCGCACCTTTGGCATCTACAACTGTCCTAGCGACTATGGGCAAAAGCCTTCCTTAGAGACGACCTTCGATCAGGATCTTGTTCCTGGCGATACCTATTCGCAGTACTACTCAGCTTCATTGAGGGTAAACGCGGGATACAACTACGCTTACCTTGCCCCCGTTTTTCGGACCATCGGCGGAGTTTGGCAGGCAGACCCCAGGTCCATGTCGAGCGTGTCTGAGCCCAGTCGAACCTTGCTGTTCGTAGACAGCGTTTGGGGAAGGACGGAAAATGGACCGCCGTTCGGAGGCGGAAGCTGGTTGGTTGTTCCTCCGTGCCGGTTTGAGATTCGCAATGGCCAACGGTACGACACGTTCTCTATCGGCGCGGGTTCGCAGATTTTTTCGCCAACTCTTGGGTGGGACAAGGATAAGGACTCCCCTTACCTGTACGGCTCTGCTTGGCCGTGGCATCAGGGCCGAATGAATATAATTCGGATCGATGGGAGCGCGGTGTCGATCTCATCAGATATCTTGTCGGCAGGCTGCGATGTCCGAGAAAAATGGCAGGGCTCGATCAGGGACATCTCGCAGTACATCTGGGACTTAAACTAGAGGAGTTTCTCCCCCTGCGGCGTATCCTATGGATGTGCCTCGACCCGTGCGACCCATACTGCTGGCAATACTTGCCATCTCGGTTGCCGCATGCTCGCGCCAAGGGTCTAGCGTCGGCCCAAACGCCTCTTCCGAGATAGGTAAAACCTATCGATCCCTAATCTCGCGCGTGGATCGTCAACGCATGCTCAGCGACTTGACCACGATTTCAGCCATTGGAAGCCGGCTAACTGGGAGCAAAGGCGAGAACTTGATTTTTGAGTTTTCCGAACAACGATTTCGCTCTCTCAACCTAAAAAACATCCGGTCAGAAGACTTCTCAGTGACGATCCCAGACCCTGAGTCTCGAGGATGGGTCACCTTCGGAGACAAATCTCTCGAACTCTATCCGATGTGGCCCAATCTCGTGCGCACGTCGACCTGCCATGTGACAGGCCGCCTCGTTTACGGAGGCACGGGCACCCTTGAGGAGTTCAAAGGAAAAGATATTAAAGGGGCAATCGTTGTTCTCGAATTCAATTCCGGGACACGGTGGCGGAATGCGGCCAGACTAGGCGCCGCCGCTGCCATCTTCTTGGAGCCCAAAACCTCCACCCGATCTGAGGCCGAACTCAAGTTTGGAAGCGTTCCTCTCAGCTTCCCGAGGTTCTACATACCGATTGCCAACGCAGGGCCTCTCCTGGATGCTTCCTTTTCTGGGAACAGCGTACACCTCAAGTGCACGCAGAATTGGATCGTCGCAAAGAGCAAAAACTTACTTGCGGACATACCTGGTACTGACTCAGCCCTTGATGCAGAAAGAGTTCTAATCTCTGCCAATGCCGATGCTTCTAGCGTAGTTCCCGCGATTGCCCCAGGAGCTGAGAGTGCGACTTCGATAGCGGCTTTGCTTGAAATGGCTCGCATTTGGTCCGAGAAGCCAGGCAAACGCCCGGTGACCATCATGGTGTCTGGAGCCCACATGCTGGGGCTACAGGGGGCAAGAGAATTTGTAGATCGACGCCTCACGAAGAAGAACGAGGGCTTCTTGTTCGCCGCCAACATCGACTTTTCAACTGGAAGTCCAAGTATCGGAGCCTATGGACGGGGTTGGTACTACGAATATCGCGACGAGGTTCGCGATCCGGTTCTTAATTTCGCGAGAATCCTTCGCAAGCACGCCGACAACCTTGCGCCGGTCATGAATATGCCCAGCGCCCGGATGGTGCTTACGGATTCTATCAATCAATCTGACAATCGAACCTGGAAAAACAACATTCCAGGACGTTTTGCTTTCGATTGCGAGCCCATGCTGCTCGGCGGTTACAACGCGATCACGTTTGCCACCATCGAAGACTCTCGAGATCGAGCAGACACGCCGTTCGACACGCTCGACAAGGTCAATCTTGAAAACCTGGCCACTCAAACCAAAACGTTGGCCGCGATGCTTCATCACGCCCTCAACGACACCTCGAACGAAGGAGTCGATACCGACTTCAAGGTACCGCTTGACGTTCGGGAAGCCAGCGCGATGCGGCTCACGGGAGGATTTGCTTCGGTTGATGGGTACGTTGCCGTCTACGACCCAGCAAAGAGCTTCGTCCCCGACGTCCGGATCACCGACGCCTTAGCCGTCTCCATCAACGTTCAAAAGTCGATGATGGGGGTTCGAGGCTCTTTAGTTCAGCAAGTGACAGGGCAAGAAGCAAAGTACCGGTTTCCAGGTCTTGCCCTGATCAACTCGTTTCCAAATACGGAGCAAAAGTGGCGCACGTTTCTCGCCGCTTTTCGATTAGATCCCACCACCGGCAATGTTGACCACGCCGTTGATTTTGGAATCATGGGCGCTGAGGCCTACCCGACTCGATTCGAGCTCAAAACTACTCGCCGCACGGCGCCGATCGTGATCTTTAAGTGCCGCTCTGTCGACTTCTACTCTCTAGTCGACCCCCAAGACCTGCGCACTTTTATGGGCGGCTTCATCATGGACGCCAAGACCAACGGCGATCCGCAGTTCTTTGGGTTCTTCGTCCCGTACGACGACATGCGCCTTAGCAGTGAGATCGATGACACGGCCTGCCTCTTTATGCCTCCCGGAACCCGATTCAAGATCCTGTTTGGTTCCGGGATGGGGGAGTATCGCCTCATCCTCTCGAACTCCACCGAGAAGGATGAAGCCGGAGTTGGTTATCTCATCCCCGGGGGCGAGGCTCCACGCGGCGACCGATCCGGCCTGGCGCTGGGAGGCAGGTTCCCCGACATTGCGCTGAACACGGCCAAAGACATCGTCGCCGTGAACGAAGCAAGGATGAAGGAGTTCGCGAAGTATCGAATCATTAGCCCTGGCATTCGCGATCTTCAGGACCAAGCATCAGCAGAGGTGGAGTTAGCCGACAAAGCGAACTTAGCAAAGGACTGGAGCAGCGCTGAACGGCACAGCCGGGCAGCTTGGGGGTATGCGTTGAGGGCACACCCGATCGTCGCAAAGACTACGGGCGATGTCGTCAACGGGGTCATCTTCTACCTTTTCTTAATCGTCCCCTTCAGCTACTTCATCGAAAGACTGTTCTTTGCGCATCGATCCTTGACCAAGCAACTGGGAACGGCAATCGCCATATTCATTCTCTCGTTCGTTGTCCTCCGCTTGGTGCACCCCGCCTTTGAGATCGTCAAGAACCCGATGATGATCTTCGTTGCGTTCGTCATGGGCGCGCTCAGCATTATCGTCATCTTCTTCATCCTTGGCAAATTCGAGAGCTCCCTTAAGGCCCTGCGGCAACTTGAGAGCGGCGTCCACGAAGTGGACATCCGGCGCGGAAGCGTGGCGATGGCGGCGTTTAACCTTGGCGTTTCCAACATGCGCCGGCGCAAGGCTCGCACCTTCTTGACCACCCTAACGCTTGTGGTCATGACGTTCATCGTCCTGAGCTTCACGTCGATCGTGCCCGATCTCCAAATCAACGAGCTACCGTCCGAAAACCCCGCGCGATACACCGGAATGCTGATCCGGAATGCCGGGCTAGAACCCCTTCAAAGCGCCACGTTCCGCCAACTCTCGAATGAGTTTGCCGGCAAAGGCGAGGTGGTGCGGCGAACCACCTACTATGGCGCCGACATTGGCGACTCCGGAGTCCTATCTCTCCAAAGGGCATCGCGGGTTGCTGAAGTCAGAGCAATGGTCGGGTTTGATCCCGCTGAGTCGAAAGTTACGAGGCCCCAGGATGCATTGCTTCCGGGAGGAAGGTGGTTTCAGCCGGGCGACGGCCTGGTGATGATTCTTCCGCAACTGCTGGCGGAGACGCTAAAGGTCGAAGCAAGCGATATCGGCAAAGCGACCGTTCGCTTTGGCGGCAATGAGTACCTGGTGATCGGCATCATCGATTCTGGCTATCTAAGAAATATTCAGGACTTGGATGGCGACGGGATACTGGCTCCTGACTTCAGTCTCTCAAGGCAACTTCAAACAGACTCAGGAACTGCCAATCAGGCGTTTAGAAGTTTTCTGCGACTTGATCCGGGAGCATGCTTCCTGGTTCCATCTCAGACCGCTCTATCGAGCGGAGCTGACATTCGAAGCATTGTCGTCACTTTCCAAGACGCAAAGTCAACCCGCAAGGCTCTGAACGACCTGATGCCTCGCTTGCGGCTTAACCTCTACGCGGCGGTTCAGAAGGAAGGTACCACCGAGTTAGAAGTTCGCCAGTTCAGCATCCTTCAAGCCTCCAAGGGAACGGGCTTGGGATTGGTCCTCATTCAACTCGCGATCGCGGCCGTCTTTGTCCTCAACACTATGATCGCCAGCGTCTTTGAAAGGACCAAGGAGATCTCGATCTTTAGCTCGATCGGCCTTGCTCCAAACCATATCGCCATGTTGTTCTTTGCGGAATCGCTGGTGTATGGCGTTCTAGGCGCAGTTTTCGGATACTTCGTCGCCCAGGTCGCGGCCAAGATTATTGTGGCAACCGGAATCTTGCCAAGCCTTTACTTGAACTTTTCCTCGAGTTCGGCGGTGCTTTCCGCTGGACTGGTCATGGGCACGGTCATTGCAAGCACGATCTATCCCGCCCGGAAGGCGAGCCAAATCGCCGCCCCTGCCCAAGCTGAGGAAGCCTTCGAGACAGAGCCTGATGGCGATGTGTGGCGTCTGCCGTTGCCATTTAGCGTCTCGACCACGGAAGCAGCGCCGCTTGCCGAGTTCTTGGGGGAATGGCTCCTGGCTTACGAGGGCTATACGATCGGGGAGTTTGTGACTTCGCAGACCGTCATATGGGCTGAAGAAGAACGCTACTACGTGCGATCTACTGCGTGGCTTGCCCCCTATGATCTCGGGGTCTCGCAGGACCTCGTGCTCAGCGCAGAGCCGGGCCACGCTCCGGGAGTTTATGTCCTGGAACTGGAGCTTACGCGAACGGCCGGTGAAGCTGAAAACTGGGTCATTGTGAATGGTCGATTCCTTGCCAACTTGCGAAAGCAGTTCCTAACCTGGCGAACCTTGACTAGCGATCAGCGGGAGAAGTATTCGATTGCCGCGAAAGAACGCTTTGAAGCGCCCGCAGAGCCCTTAGTCGCCAAGTAAGAAGAGGCCCCTGGGTAACCTGTTGCCTTCCTTATGATCATCTCCATGCAGGTTGGGGCCACCCACGAACAGATCGAGGCCGTTTCGGACGCCATTCGTCAGCAGGGCCTTGAACCGTTGGTATTGCCCGGCGAAGACCGCACCGCCATTGGCGTTCCGTCTGCCCTGTCCGCCGACCAGCGCGATACGCTTGAGACGATCATTGGCGCTTTGGAAGGCGTCAACAAGGTCACACAAACGTCGAGGCCCTATAAGCTGGCATCGACTGAGTTCCATCGCGACAAGACGATCATCGATGTCAAGGGCGTTAAGATCGGGCATGGGCACTTCGTGGTGATGGGCGGACCATGCTCGGTGGAGAGCCACGAACAGTTCTCAGAGTCCGCTCGAATCGTCAAGCAGTCTGGCGGGACCGTGCTTCGAGGAGGCGCGTTTAAGCCCCGAACATCTCCCTATTCCTTCCAAGGACTTCAAGAGGAAGGCTTGAAAATCATGAAGCAGGTCGGCGAAGACGCTGGCTTGGTGACCATTTCCGAGGTTATGAGCGGCGACATGGTGGGACTGGTCGCCAAGTATGTCGACATCCTTCAAATCGGAGCCCGCTCGATGCAGAATTTCCCGCTCCTAATTGAAGCTGGCAAGAGCGGCAAACCGGTTTTTCTAAAGCGAGGACCAAGCGCGACGACCGATGAGTTCTTGCTCGCTGCCGAGTACGTCTTAAGCCAAGGCAACCCAAATGTGATCCTTTGCGAGCGAGGGGTTATGGCGATTGATCGGAGCTACACTCGAAACACATTGGACCTTTCGATCGTGCCGGTTCTCAAGGAGTATTCCCACCTACCGGTTATCGTCGATCCAAGCCATGGAACGGGCGTGGCCCGATATGTCGGTCCGATGGCAAAAGCGGCGTTGGTTGCCGGAGCGGACGGAGTTATGATCGAAATGCATCCCAATCCCAAGAAAGCCTTAAGCGATGGATCCCAGGCATTGACGCCCGAGCAATACATTTCACTAATGACCGATTTGCAGGGCCTTGCTCGGTATCTCGGCAGAGCAAGCTAGGTTGACACCAAAAACCAGAAACCCCCGACTCCAAAAAGGAATCGGGGGATTTGAACTTCAGGTTTAGAACTTGACGCTAAGTTGGGTGCCAATCAGGCCACCGCGAGCTCTCTCCTGCTGGAAGAAGAAGAAACTGCCGTTGCCATCTGCATCCGTGTCGGAGACCTGCCAGAACAATCGCATGCTTGCCTTGTCTGACAATCCGAACTTGAATCCGAGCGTAAACCAGGTTTGGTTTGGCTCTGTGCTACCTAGCTCCCAATTGTTGGTTTCGTAACCAAGCATCAAGCTACTGTTAGCACTGAGGTTGTAGTTGAGTCCAACCTTGAGCGAGGTGACCTTATCGTCTGAAGTGAATACAGACGAATCGGTTTCTCGGCCGCTCATGAACGCGCCCGATGCCGACAACGTGAAGTTATCGCTAAGCTTCAGCCATCCATCGACATGGAAGCCTTCAAGATCGACCGGATTCCAATAGGTTCCGATTCGACCCCAGGCTCCCGGCGCGGCGAAGAGAGGATCGATCGATCTATAGCCGCCTCCGATGCCCCACTTGTCGTCTTTGCCGCCATACTTCAGGCCGACCCACCATGCGGAGTTGTCCTCGTCGAACTTAGACTCGCTGTTGTAGAACAGGTCGCTCTTGGCATAACCGCCGTAAAGGTTGAGTTTGCCGCCGATTTGGTAGCTCACATCGCCGCCGTAAACGACGACTCGGTTGAACGCTTCGAGAAGCGAACTGCCGTTGTTGACGACGTTGTTGCTGTCGAGCCAGAGGTAGGCAAGGTTGATTTGACCCTTGTCGCCCAAAGGTAGCCACAAGTGTGCGCCCATGCTTTGGTCAATATCCAGCACGCCGTTGGTCTGGCCATACGGACTGAAGGAAAAGCTCTCGTTGCCGGCGAACATCGGTTGAAGTTCGGTCCCGTTGGTTGCGAGCCGTCCGCTGTTCCGTCCACCGAAGACATTAAGCTTGGCGCCGCCGAAGCGGAATCCAAGGATCGCTCCGTCGAACATCCACTCGCCGTCATCCCAACGCTCGTTGGAATAGTAGGGGGTGACGTCGGGCCGCTTGAA
>JACMJO010000284.1 GCA_014380605.1 Fimbriimonadaceae bacterium
CATATTTTGCCAACACTCCCTTGGTATATCTGGGTTCGATTGGCTTCCAAGCCCGTCTACGAGATTCCAACTCCTCGTCGGAAATGTGAACCTGCAATACTCCATTCTCCGCGTCTACGGTAACCGAGTCGCCATTTTGGACAAGGGCGATCGGGCCGCCATCCATCGCTTCAGGACAAACATGCCCAACCATCAAGCCTCTTGTCGCCCCTGAGAATCGGCCGTCGGTGAGAAGGGCAACGTCATAGCCGAGACCCTGCCCGACGATCGCCGCTGTTACTCCCAACATCTCCCGCATTCCGGGACCGCCCTTGGGCCCTTCATAGCGGATCACAACAATGTCTCCTGCGACGATTTCTCGCCTCTGAACCGCCGCCATTGTGTCTTCCTCGCAGTTGAACACCTTCGCTGGACCGGTGTGAACGAGCTTGGTAACTCCCGCTGTCTTGATAACCCCTCCATCCGGGGCCAGATTCCCGCGAACGATTGTGAGGCCCCCGGTCGGGGCCACTGGGTTCGCCATCGTGCGCACGACCTCTTGTCCAGTTGGAATCACCACGTCCGCCAGGTTTTCGGTCATCGTTTTTCCGTTCACGGTCAGGCAGTCGCCATGAAGGCAACCAGCATCCAACATCGCCTTTAGTACAGCTGGGACGCCACCAACATTGTACAGATCAAGCATCACAAAGCGACCGCCGGGCCGGAGGTCTGCGAGAGTTGGAGTCCTGCGAGCAACCCGCTCGACGTCGTCTAGGGTTATCTCGATGCCGAGTTCATATGCAATGGCTGGGATGTGAAGCGCGATGTTCGTCGACCCACCAGTGGCCGCACCAATCGCGATCGCATTCTCAAACGCCTCCCTTGTGAGAATGTCGCTAGGCTTGATGCCACTGTTTAGAGCCTTAGTGATGGCTTCGCCCACCTGGGTAAGGACGGCATCGCGCTCGGGAGCCTCCGCTGGAGGTCCACTGGAGCCAGGCAGGGCCAAACCAAGCGCCTCCGCAACGCAGGCCATGGTGTTCGCGGTGTACTGGCCCCCGCAGGCTCCCGCGCCTGGGCAGACCACGCATTCGATCTCGTGCAACTCCTCGGCTGTGATCTTCCCGGCCGCGAAAGCTCCAGCGGCTTCAAAGGCATCCTGAATCGTGACGTCCTTGCCCTTGTACTGCCCCGGCATGATCGTCCCGCCATACAAGAAAATGCTTGGCACATCGAGTCGAGCCATCGCCATCAGCATTCCCGGAAGACTCTTGTCGCAACCCGCAATTCCCACGAGGCCGTCGTAGCAATGCGCGCGCATCATGAGTTCGACGGAGTCGGCAATCACTTCTCGCGACACTAGCGAAGCCTTCATCCCCTCATGGCCCATGCCGATACCGTCGCTCACCGAAATCGTGTTGAATCGCCGAGGGCTTGCACCGTGCCTCTTGATCTCCTCCGCTACTACTAGGCCCTGAGCGTCCAGGTTCACATTGCAGGGCGTAGCCTCGCTCCAGACGGTGGCGACGCCGATCCAGGGCTGGAGCATGTCCTGGTCAGTCATGCCCATGGCGCGAAGCATGGCACGATTGGCAGTCTTGTCTGCGCCTTGAGAAATTGTCTTTGACTTATGTTTAGGATCGAACATCTTATGGTTTGAATCTGAAGAGAACGGGAAGATGGTTGGAGACCGTTGACGAAATGGTTCTTGCCGACTGGACTTTAAGATCGGTAGTGAAGGCGTAGTCGATACGCTGAACAGGAAATTCGGAGGGCCAGGTGAAGCCGGTAAGCCAGCCTGCGGTGGCGAAGGCGTCGGTAAAGTGCCGGCGCATTCGGGAATAAATATGGCCGCGTGGAGGGCAGTTGAAATCGCCCGCAATGACGACTTTGGGTCGGCCACCATATTTTCCGGTAAGAATATCCACCTCGATTTCGTGCTTCCTTGAGATCTGCTGAAGGTGGACGGGGACTCCCTTCTTGCTGACCGAATCCAACTTGTGGAAAGACAGGTGAACCGCGACGATCTTTAGGCCACTTGCGAGTTCTACCTCCAAGGCTCCCGGAGACCCGGGAAACAAGGGGACGGGGTTGCTGGTGATGGGCTTCTCTTTGGTTGCAACCGCCACTCCGCCATGATTGGAGATGTAGTAACCATCAATCTGGCTGTTTGCGTATCCCGACACGCCAAGCACACTCGCCTCTTGGAAGCAGATGATGTCGGGATCGTTCTCCTCTATGATCTGAAGAATCCGGTCAAATCCTCCTGAGCCTCCCATCATATTGAACGTCATCAGGGTAAAGGAGCCGTCGGAGCCGGAGCGATCGGCAAGGATCGGTACTTTGATGCCCAACAAGACCCAGCCAAAAACGACGAATGCGGTTCCGTTGACTTTGAGCCACCGGCGGTTGCGTTTCGTCAGGCTGCAGAGCAAGAGGATCAGGCAGGGGGCGAGCCAAGGAGCGGGAGGAGCGTAGGCGATGAAGGTCGAGAATGGATAGTCCTCAGCAACCCATGTTCCTAAGGCGAAGATCAGTACGAGAAATGCGATGTTGGCGATCGAGAATCCGCCCAAGATGGGGCTGTCCTTCACGCCGGGCACCTTTCTTGGGCAAGTTGGAGGCTGGCAGAAGCTGATTCGATGGGAATGTCATAGAGGTCGGCGATCTTGGCCGGCGTCATGAGCTTGGCCCGCTCTCCACACTCAATCAAACGGCCCTTGGAGAGCATCGCAACCTGCTGAATCTGCGGCAAGACCTCCTCGACGTGATGGGTAACAAGGATGAGGGTGGTTCCCCGTTTCATTAAGTCCCCTAACGTCTTGAGGAAGGCAGTTGAGGACTTCATGTCCAAACCGCTCGTCGGTTCGTCAAGGACAAGCCCCTGGGGTCGCAGAGCCAATGCCCGAGCGATGAGGACCCTTCTGGATTCGCCCGTTGACAGTGTTTCGAAGCTTCGATGAGCGAGGTGGTCGACTTCCAAGTTTGCGAGCGATTCGAGCGCCAGGTTCCACATCTCGGAAGTCACTTCATACCCGCTAACCACCCCAAAGGTTCCGAGCAATCCGGAGACGGCTATGTCCAATACCGTTGGATTTCCTAGTAGTTTCTCGGAGATGTCGGGAGAGACCATTCCCAGGACTTTGCGAAGCTCTTGGACCGCCCATCGCTCCTTCCCTGCGATCCGGGCCGAACCTCGCCCTGCGAAGGGGTAGATCTCATGGGCGAGGACACGAATGAGAGTGCTCTTACCGCTCCCGTTTGGGCCCAGGATAGCGGTGTGCTGGCCCTCGTCGATCTGTAGCGACAGGTTGTGGAGGATGGTAAATCCATCCCTCACTACGGTCACGTTCTGCAGATCGACGAGGGGTGTCACTATTTGGATTTGATGAAGGGCATCATTCCGCGAAGCTCTTTGCCCACGGTTTCAAGTTGGCTATTCTGATCTGCGGCGCGATAGGCTTCTAGGCGCTTGCGGCCTCCCGCCTTGTTCTCGGCGATCCACTCCTTGGTGAAGGTGCCGTCTTGGATGTCGGAGAGCACTTTTCGCATGGTCTTCTTCGTCTCATCGGTGATGATCTTGGGTCCAGTCACATAATCGCCCCATTCGGCGGTGTCAGAGATGGAGTACCGCATGTAGTTGAGGCCGCCTTCATAGAGGAGGTCGACAATCAGCTTTGTCTCGTGGAGGCATTCAAAGTAGGCGGCTTCAGGCTGATATCCAGCCTCTACGAGCGTTTCAAACCCAGCTTTGATGAGAGCGCTCAATCCGCCACAGAGGACGACTTGCTCCCCGAAGAGGTCGGTCTCGGTCTCTTCTTTGAAGGTGGTCTCCAGAATTCCCGC
>JACMJO010000285.1 GCA_014380605.1 Fimbriimonadaceae bacterium
GGGGGAGGGGGTTGGGGGGTGGGGGTCTGCGAAGCTGCCTCCCCAAGCCTCCCCCCGCAAGCCCGGATCACCGGAAACAAGGTTTCGTAGTTCCCAAACAGCCCGCACTCCCAAGTGGTGACGCACACGCCACGGGCGTTCAAGTCATGAGCCGCAGCAATGTGGTCGCGAACGTTCTGTTCGCTTTGCTCCAGGTGGCACCATAAGGCGTTGTAGGTGAGAATTGCGGGGCTACAAACGACCTCAAATCCTTTATCTACGAACTGCTTCGAGGTTTCCAGGGGGGATTTGAAGTACTGCCAGTCGAAGATCAGAGTGTCTTTCGGCATCGAGTCGAGCGCGGCGGGATGTTCTAAGAACATGTCGCCCCAAACCGCGGGTTTCCGCCTTGCTTCTTTAACCTTGCGGGCCAGCGGGCCGAAGTGATCGCCGTACAAACCAGCTTTGCCGTCGATGGACGGTCCGGCGCTGTCCACCTTCGCCCGACATTCCGGGCATGCCCCCAATTGAGAAGTCTCATCGCCTCCGATGTGGATTATTTCGGACTTGAAGGCGGCTAGCGTGTCTTCGATCAGGCCCTCGCAAAGTCGGACGAATTCTGGTTTACAGGGGCAAGCTTGCAAGCCCTTGAACATCTCTTCTCGAAAGCGTTTCCCGTGCTCCGTGTAAAGCATCCCCTCAAAGTGCCCCAGCAGGTTGATGAAGGGGACGATCTGGATGTCCGAGTACTCGTTCTGAAGAGTGTCGATCATCTCGGGCGTGATGCAACCCTTGCCATGCGACCAAGGAGTGCTTGGGTAGGCGAACCGGTGTTCAAGATAGAGGCCGATCGCGTTGTAGCCGGACTCTCGGGTCAGGTCCAGGTATCGCCTAAGGTCTTCAAGGGTCGGGGATTGCTCGCGGGCCACGTCGAGCATCCACATGCGAAGTTGCATGCGGAGATTCTACAGCCCTCTCAGCTTTCCACGACCTCGCATCTCACAACGACATCGTTCTCGATGCGAACATGCATCCGGCCGCTAGGATGCGGGATGTCGGTGCATTCGATCCAATTGACCCCGAGTGGGAGCGGATCGATGTCGTCCTCGCCCGGCTTCACTCCCACGGCATGCCGCATGATCAGGTCCACGATCCAGGAGTGCATATAGTCGTCGTAGCCTCGGTAGAGGCTGGGTGTACCGGTGAAGGGATCGTAATGCTCGTAGGAGTTGGGACGGGCAGGGTCGCCCTCATGGAACATGAGGGTGATGGCTTTCATCAGGGCTTCGCCAGACTTCAATCCCAAGTCCGTTTCGCTAGGGAATGAGGTTCGGGAGTAACGAAGCGCTCTTGCAACATTGGCAATTGCATCCACGAGATGGCTGTTCACCATCGGCCAACTCCGCCCGTTCCAAGGACAGTTGAGCCGTTTGTCTTTCCACTCTGCGTCGGCACTAAATGTTGGGTCGGAAAGGGCGGTAGCCGGAAAACCCTTGGGTAGCCAGAATTCATTGGGGTTGAGGAACCAGCGGTTGATTGCCATTGCCCATGGAAACGGATCGCTGCTCCCACGCTTGAGCCAGGAAGCATAGCTGAACGATTGCAGGAATGGATAAAATACGGTGGCCGGCAGTGCCGGGCTGCGTTCTCCGCCGGGAAGCAAGTCTTTGAAGGTTTCACTCTCTTGATCCCAGGAAGCTTCGGTTAGCGAGTACTCCAATGTTTGTTGCTCGTCACCCCACCACCAACTGATGTAACCTGGCAGGCTCTCACCAGGCATCTTTTCCGCGAGGTACTCGCTGAGAAGCAGCGCATAGGTGGTGGCGTCGGTTCCCCCAATCCTGAGGGCTTGCCATTGGTCAGCATAGTGCGATGCCGCCTGGTACCTGCTCATGTACTCTTGTCCAGTCTCGTTCTGATCAAGAACTACCGTCATCCACCACCATGGTTCGCCCCTCCTTGCCTCGGAATCGGCTTCGTCGTCATCGCCTAGGTGGCGATTGTGGGAGAGGAAAAGGGAGTATTGGTTGAGCGAACTGTTGGTCCCCTTCGCCAATTCACCGTGCAGAGCCTCGGTATTCCGTGCCCCGGTCGCAAAGTCGGCGTGATAGAAGTCCCTCGCTGGCCGACAGGAGTAGTTGTGCCCCGGGAAACTCCCATCTTCACGCTGACACTTCGCCAGGTTCTCCAAGATTCCGATTGCAATTCTTGGCGAGTGCATCCAGGCAACCTCCCTCAGGTGAGCTTGGGCCGAATAGGTGACAAAGTTGCGGAAGAAGCCGATGCCTTCGGTGATGAATGCGGAAAACGTTTGGTTTTGTTCGGGTTTGTAAGGGTTGGTTCGGCAGATGGGGAGATTCGGGATGTCGACCGTGTTCAGCCGAAGCCCGTACCAGCGGTACCAGTAGGCGTTGGTTAGGTAGGGATCGCTGGAGCTGAATTTGGGGACAGAGGCGAAGTAATCGCGCCAATCTTGCTCGCTCTGTTGAACCACCTCGGGTCCGATTGACGATTTACCATTTACGATTGACGATTCGCTGTCAGCTACCTCAGCCCGGCAGCTCACAACCAACGGCTCGCCGGGCTTTAGCTCATATTGTTGAAGGATATGGACCAAGCCCTCAACTGGCGGCGGACCGACAAGCAGCTTGAAATCCCCGGGCAAAATCCCTTCTCTCAGCTTTTGCGGCAACAAAGACGCTTCCCAGAGCGGCGCGTCGTCATGCCTCTGAGCGAGGTTGACGGCATGGCTTAGGCGAGGTTGATTGGCGGAAAGGGTGATGTTGAGAGTTACTGGCGGGAGCATCCCGATTGCTTGATTGCTTGATTGCTGGACTGCTCGATTGGGGATTTGCTCGACATCTACGCCCGTTCGGTCTGGCTCCAACTCGCTTGGCCAAGACGTAGCGAACTCATAGGATATAAAACCATCTTGGACTTCGCAAGATGTCAAAGACTGCCAGGGCGCGCCATGGCAGGGCTCCTTCATCTCCGGTAAAGACCAAACGAACGCCGAAAGGGGACCATCACCGGAGATCATGTCAAGGGCCGAAACCCACTCATGTTTTTCCGTGACCAAGCGGGTCTCACGAATGACGTGAGAGGATGACCGATGCTCAAAAACCATCCGGTCAGGGCGCCACGAGATGAACTCCCCCTTAAGTTTTACGGGTCGCCCAGAAGAATCACAAAACAAAACCGTGAACAGCCTCGTCAACCTAATGTCGGCAAAGTAAGACTCGTCCCAGAATCCGGGCTTTTCTAACCAGCGAGGGAACGGAGGCGCATAGATCGCTCCCTTTCCACCGCCTAGAAACCACTTATCTTTGCGTTCGAGTAGAGAAAGCGGGTCCACCTTGCCGATTTTAACCATAAGGGATCATCTCGTCGTAGAATCAGCGTAGAGACTCCTAGCAAACACCATGAAACTGCCAACCCTATTTGCAACCGCCGCCCTGGCGATCTCGTTGCTTGCGCCTAACGCCCAAGCCCAGAGCGCCAAGATCGACGCCGCCGGAAAGAAAGAAGTTCTGGAAGTGATGACCAAGCGTATCACGCAAAACGCCTATGTTCCAGGGGTCGATTTCAACAAGCTAAACGCCCTTTTGGAAAAGCAGAAGGCAGACTTGGATAAGGCCGAGACGGAAGACCAGTTTAGCGACGCCGTCAATACCGCGCTGCAGGAGTTCGGATTCAGCCATATCGTTCTGATGCAGCCGGTTGCGGTGAATGCTCGAGTGAATCGAAGTTCAGTCGGTATCGGCGTCAACATCCAGCCCCACGAAGACGGCATTCTGGTCGTTCGCGTGGTGCCTAAGGCGCCTGCCGATGAGGCCGGAATTGTCGCGGGCGATATCTTGGTGAAGGCCAACGGAAAGCAGATCACCGACCCCTCCGATCTCAGAGGCGAGGAAGGCCAACAAGTCACCATCAGCGTCAGAAAGGCCGACGGGAAGATGAAGGACTACACGATCACTCGCCGTAAGTTCTCCACAGTTCGCCCCGAGGAGTTGAAATGGGTTGACAAAGACACAGCCGCGATCAGCATCTACACGTTCGATCTCAGCTACGACAAAGAGAACGTTGAAAAGTTGATGGCGGAGGCGAGCAAGGCAAAGAACCTAATCGTCGACCTGCGAAACAATGGCGGGGGCGCGGTCATGAACATGACCCACTTCCTCGGCATGGTGCTTCCAAAGGAGACCAAGATCGGCACCTTCGTTAACAAGCGATTGGTGGACGACTTCGTGAAAGAAAAGGGTGGGAATCCGAACGATCTGAAGGCGATTGCCGAATTCTCGGAAGCTGGAAAACTGAGACCGTGGGCAAATGTCAACGTTCCGGTATTCAAGGGCAAGATTGCCGTGCTTGTTAACGGAGCAAGTGGTTCGGCATCCGAGATCACCGCCCAAGCGCTTAAAGAGTATGTCAATGCCCCGATCGTCGGCACAAAGTCGGCAGGCGCAGTGCTTGTCTCGGTGATGCAGCCGTTGGTCCGAGGATTCCAAGTCCAATTCCCGATCAGCGATTATGTTTCCGCAAAGGGAGTTAGGTTGGAGCACAACGGAGTTCCCGTGGACGTCGAAGCCAAGACCCCGCAGGAGATCATGCCCGGCAAAGCAGACCCAGCCTGGCAGTTCGCGCTGGACCTCTTGGCCAAGATTAACCTTCCCAAGAACTAAAGGTTGGCTCAAACAAAAGAGCCCGACTGGCATGCCAGTCGGGCTCTTTTGTTTGAGCCGTTGCTGGTGTCGGCCATCTTGTTTATAGATAAACTGCCCGCATGAAAGCCATTCAAGTCATCGACTCCCACACCGAAGGGGAGCCGACTCGAGTGGTAGTGTCGGGTGCGCCGGAACCAGCCGGATCGACGATCGGAGAAAGGCTCCAATCCTTCAGCCGACTCTTTGAAGACCACTATCGAGCGCTGGTCCTTGAGCCCAGAGCCTACGAAGCGGTGGTGGGAGTCTGGATCGGGGAGCCCACTGAGCCCAGTTGTCTGAAGGATGTCATCTTCTTCAATCCAACCGGAGCTCTTGGCATGTGCGGGCACGGAACGATTGGCCTTATGTCGACCCTCGCCCACATCGGAATCGCCCCCGGCACCTACCGACTCAATACCCCGGTCGGCGTGGTGGAAGCCAAACTGATCGACCAGAACACCGTTCAGGTTCAAAACGTCCCGTCGTATCGGATCGCGAAAGCCGTCCCGATCCAGGTCGAGGGTTATGGCGAGGTGGTCGGCGATGTGGCTTGGGGAGGGAACACCTTCTTCCTGGTAAAGAATTCGCCGATTGCCGTTCAGGTCGAGAACCTAGATGCCCTCACGACCTTCACCCGCGCCGTCATGCGCGCGGTCAATGCCCAAGGCTATCCTGCTGTCAATCACGTTGAGGTCTTCGGCCCTCCAACTCGACCCGATGCCCATTCCAAAAACTACATTCTCTGTCCCGGTGGCGAGTACGACCGCTCGCCGTGTGGAACTGGAACCAGCGCCAAGCTGGCCTGCCTCGCCGCAGATGGCAAGCTAGCTCCGGGCGAAATCTTGATTCAAGAGAGCATCATCGGCACCGCTTATCGAGCTTGGTATCAAGGGACAGGCGACCAGATCATTCCGACCATCGAGGGGCGCGCCTATGTGACCGGCGAATCGAAACTCCTGTTCTCCGACAACGATCCCATGGTGGGCGGCATCCTGAAGTGAGCAAGTCGATCATTGTGATTGGGGGTGGGGCAATTGGTTTGTGCTGTGCCTACTATCTGGTCAGGGCCGGCCACAGGGTAACCGTTCTTGAGCGTGGAGGTCCGCATCACGACTGCTGTTCCCTCGGCAACGCCGGAATGGTGGTTCCCAGCCACTTCGAACCCCTCGCCGCGCCAGGAATGGTGGGCTACGGGATGCGAATGATGCTTCGCAAGAACGGCCCTTTTGGTTTCAAGCCCTCCCTCAATGCTGATCTGGTGCGATGGGGATGGCTATTTGCCCGTTCCAGCACCGCCGCCAATGTTGAACGCGGTTCAAGGCTTCTGCGGGACCTCAACATGGCTTCGAGAACTCTCTACCAGGAAATGGCAGAGGCTTCCGACGACGCTTTCGGACTAGAGGAGTGCGGGTTGGTCATGCTCTGTGCCACCCAAAAGGGGTTCGATGCAGAGTCTAAGCTGGCTGACCACGCCCGGAGTCTGGACCTCAAGGTTCGAGTTCTGGATCGTGGAGAGGTAGAGGACCTAGAACCCACCACTCGCCTCAAGGCCGCCGGTGCAGTCCACTTTCTCGACGACTGTCACCTGAACCCCGTTGCCTTGGTTCACTGGCTCCAAGAAGAGACGAAAAGACTTGGAGTTGAGCATGTATTCAGTTCCGCCGTCACCGGCGCAAAGGTCGAAAATGGCAAGGTCAAAGCCCTGCAGACTTCAACTGGCGATGTTGCTGCTGATGAGTACGTACTTGCCGCCGGAGCCTGGTCTGGCCAACTTGCAAAAAGACTTGGATTCCGAATGCCCATGCAGGGTGGCAAGGGCTACAGCTCCGATCTGCCCGTCTCGGTACCGCCCAAGCATTGTTTTATCCTGGTAGAGGCGCGAATCGCGGTCACCCCGATTGGCGATCGGCTTAGGTTCGCGGGAACCATGGAGATCGTTGGCGACGACCTCTCTGTGAATCTTCGAAAGCACCAAGGCATCCTCAACTCCATTCCATCCTATATGCCCGACTTTGCTCCCGAGGATTTTAGCGAACTGGGAGTCTGGTCCGGGCTCCGCCCCTGCTCCGCCGACGGCCTGCCTTACCTTGGACGCCCGTCACATCTTTCAAACCTGATCGTCGCTACTGGTCACTCAATGATGGGGGTGAGCATGGCCCCGGTATCAGGGAAATTGGTTGCGAATCTGGTAGGTGAAGAAAAGCTTGAGTTTGAGATTGGGGTGTTGAAGCCGGATCGGTTCTCGTAACCTCTGGATGGCCAATGCCAAGGCGGGACACGTCGCCAAACAACTTTGACATCAAACTAATTTGGTATCATCTTTGCCGTGAGCACCATGACTTGGCGAGGCGTAATGCCGGCTACCACAACCGCGTTTAACGTGGACCTGACCATCGACCACGAATTCGTTGCTAGGCATGCCGAATGGCTGATCGATCATGGCTGTACGGGAATCGTCGCGCCGGGCTCTCTGGGCGAGGGCGCTACTCTGATGCCAGAGGAAAAGGTCCAACTCCTTGAGACCTTGGTGAAAGCCGTCGGCGACCGAGTGCCCGTGGTGGCGGCAGTCTCTGCACTCAGTACCGCTGAAGCCGTCCAATTTGCAAAGGACGCCGAGCGCGTAGGTTGTCAGGGCCTGATGGTTCTGCCTCCGTACGTTTACCGCGGAACTTGGGAAGAGATGCGATTCCACTTCGGCGCTATTTTCATGGCGACCAATTTGAGTTGCATGCTGTACAACAACCCGATCGCCTATGGCACCGACGTCACCCCCGAACAAGTCCGGGAGCTGGCAGATCGTTACCCGATGATGCACGCCGTTAAGGAATCCAGCGCCGACATTCGCCGTGTGACCGGAATTCGAGCCTTGTGCGGGGACCGACTGGCCCTTTTCGTTGGCGTCGATGATGTGATTGTGGAGGGTATAGACGCCGGGGCCGTGGGTTGGATTGCGGGCTTGGTCAACGCCTGCCCGAAGGAGTCAGTTGACCTCTTCAACCTAGCGATGGCGGGGAAAAAGGAAGAAGCCCGGAAGCTCTACGAGTGGTTCTTGCCCCTGCTGAGACTTGACACCACATTCGACTTCGTTCATCTCATCAAACTTTTGCAAGCCGACGTCGGCATGGGCAACAAAAGAGTCCGCCCGCCAAGGCTAGAGCTAAGCGGTGAGCGCTTGGCCGAAGTCCAGAAGCTGGTCAGAGACTGCTTGGCCAACCGGCCCTGAAAGCTTGTCCTTGCGAAGCCACAAGTCCCGGAACCCCCACCCCCCTTTAGAAAAGGGGAGGGGAGCCAGAATGCTACGGATTGATTTGGACAGTCTTGATCTGGGTGTAGAAGTCTTTGGCCACTGAGCCCTGCTCTCGGGTACCCGAGCTGGAGCCCTTGTAGCCGCCAAACGGCGCGTGCGGATCGACCCCGGTAGTGTCGGCATTCACGCGCACCATGCCTGCTTGAATTTGGTCGATGTACTTCAACGCCGAGCTTAAATCACGGGTGCAGAGGGAAGCCGACAGACCGAACTTCGTGTTGTTCGCAATCTGAATCGCCCGGTCAAACGAGTCGGCTTCTAAGAGCGTAAGCACTGGACCGAACAACTCGTTCTGGGAAAGCTCATGGTCCTCCCCGATCCCACCCACTACCGTCGGCGCAACAAAGTAGCCTTCGGAAGGCTGAGCGCCGACGTAGATGCTGTCGCCTCCGTTGAGTGAGCCAAGGATTCGAGACTGAGATTCTCCTGAAATCACTGGACCGATTGCTGTAGCGGCTTCGAGGGGCGAGCCAACGGGA
>JACMJO010000286.1 GCA_014380605.1 Fimbriimonadaceae bacterium
CCCGCGCTGCGCGAGGCGGGCGAGCATGGCGTTTGGAGCCGGACCGCGCCGTCTTGGGAGTCGCCGTACGTGTCGCAGGGCTTTCTGGACATCCAGCGGGAGCTCGTCTCGCATCGCGCCTTTGAGGTGGAGTACGAAGCCAAGTTCGTCGATTGGGCGGGCATGGTCTTTGATTCCGAGTCGATCGAGGGCTGCATTGTTCCTCGAGTGGAAATCCAGGGCGGCCCTATCTCTATCGGAGTGGATTGGGGTCGGTATGAAGACTTCACGGCGGTCGCGGTTTTGGAGGGAGACCGGACTCAGAGTCGGCTTTTGGAGCTGGTTCAGTTCCGCCGCAACAAGTGGCCAGAAATGGTTTCGCGCGTTGCCCAGATCATTCGCCGATACCCGCACGCCGAGGTGCTGGGCGATGGTACAGGCGTCGGAGATGTGGTGGCGGACATGCTGGATATGGAGATGGGCAAGCCGGTAAAGGTGCTCAAGTTCACCAACGAGTCGAAGCAGCACCTGATCGAGGGATTGAAGATCTGCATGGAGAGCCAACGGATGCAGTTTGCGCCCGATCCTGAGCTGATTCGCCAACTGAAGCACTTTGAGTCCTCGGTTAGCTCGGCGGGCAATACCTTGTTGGCGGCGCGCTCGGGGACGCACGACGATCTGGTCATCGCTCTTGCTCTGGGTTGTTCGCTCCTTCCCAAAGGGCCGGCAGGGCCGGTTCTTTTGGGCGAAACGAGGGTGTTTGCTAAGCCTCGTTTGAAGTTTGAGGACCTCTGCTTTTCGGCCAACTAGTTCCTGAGTTTCTAGGTTGCTGGTTGCTAGGTTTAGAAACTTAGTGACCAAGAACCAAGAGACTCAGAAACTTCCCACTCCCCAAGGAGGAGTCTATGTTCAAACTATTCAATCTTCGCCGCAAAGCGGCGACTCAAGAGCTTGCCCGACAGCTCACCCTATTCGACCGTCGGGCGCAGGAGTATCCGGGAACGCCTCCTGGGCCCTTGCCCTATTCCACATACGACTTGATGCAGCGCGACTCCATGGTGCAGACCGTGATGTCGGTCAAGAAGCAGGGCGTGTTGGCGGCGAAACACTCCATCGTTCCGGCTTCGTCGTCGGCGAGCGCACGGCGGAATGCAGAGTTCGTCGAGGAGAGTCTGGCCCGGATGGAGGGCTCGGCGGCGACTATCCTTGCCCAGGCGATGGATGCGTTTGCCAAGGGATGGTCGGTGCAGGAGGCGGTGTATGAGCCCGTCGGTTCGCTCCTCATGCTCCAAGCGGTCCGCGCAAAGGACCCCTCCAGCTTTGGGTTGAAGGTGGATGAGTTTGGGGTGGTGACGGGGTTGAGGCTGGAGGCATCTTTAGCGGGGGATCAACGTCCTTCCTCCTCTGCTCTGCCAAGGGCCAAATTCGTCATCTATGCCAATCGGGGAGGATACGGCAGGCCCAAGGGGCGGAGCGACTTGGATGCGGCCTATCCTCACTGGCAGGCCAAGACTCGGCTGCTGGATGCTTGGCGGCTTCATTTGGAGAAGTTTGCCTCGCCGACGGTGCTGGGGAAGGTCCAGCGCGGGATACCGGCGGAGGAGCAAGCTAGCCTGCTTGCCGCCTTGGAGGGTCTGGCCAGGCGGTCGGCGATCGTGTATCCCAATGAGATCGAGATCGGGGTCCTGAGTGGAGGTCGGGAGTCTAATGCCGGGTTCATGGACGCTATCGAGTTCCACAACCGAGAGATCGCCCGATCGGTGCTGGGGCAGACGCTGACCACCGACGAAGGCCGTCGGGTTGGTTCTTTGGCGTTAGGGAAGGTGCACTTGCAGGTGTTCCTGTTGCAGCTTCAGGCTCTGCGAAAAGAGCTTGCCGACGTCGTGATGACCGAGCAGGTCATCCGCCCCCTAGTCGAACTCAACTTCGGCCCCGGAGAGATTCCAAGGTTTGAGTTTGAGGAAGTGGCGTTGGAAGCGTTTGCGAGCGGGAGTTTGTAGTCGGGAGCCGAAGCGGTCGGGCGGCTACTTTGCTCGGCTGCGTTGATGTAGAACGTCACTCTGTGGCAGGTGGGGAGATTCGGTTCATGAGTGCCTGCCATTGCCGCTCTAACCACGTTGGGCTCCGGCTCGCCATTACAATGGTCTGAATGCCTTCGGGAAGGTCGGAGCTAGGAAGAGTTATGGTCTTAACTGATTCACCGGTCTTTTCATTCACAAAGGAGATTTCATACGGCGATTTCCAATCGCTGTGTTCAAACTCCCGCTTCATCGCATTTTCGACGACCAGCGGCGTGGACTTAAACCCATAGAAGGTCAGAGCCCTTCCGGTTGTGTTGAGGATGGTCCATCGACCCCTTAAGGGGTTTGATATCCTCTTGCCTTGAAGTTCATCCACGAATTTGAACGTAGTTTCCTGGGGCTGCAGTAAGAGGAAGACACTTTCGAATACAACTATCGTGAGCGTGGCAAGAACGACCTTCCTTCTTTTCATCGGTATTATCTCCGAGGCCGTCGCTTGCGCATGGTTATTGTAATGCGGTTTCGCGGTCGGCCGTCACTTGGTGGCAGGCGGGGAGATTCGGTTCGTCAGCGCATACCATTGGCGATTCAGCCAGGATGGAGCGACCCTAACCCGCACCATTTCGCCATCGATCTCAACACGGTAACGAGATTGGCCGCAATCAAAGTACGCGGTGTCATCCCCATGACGGAACCTATCTCCGCACCATTCCTCAAGTTCGCGCCGAAGGGCCACGGGCACTTTTTCAAATTCAAAGTCTTGACGCCAGGATGCCCCCGTTCCTCCGAGTGGCGTGCCCTTAGGCGTTTCCACAAGCCGTTCTATTTTCGGCCGATACTTACGGATGAAATCAAGGCCGTCGGGTTGGCGGGGGATTAGGGCAAAGACGGCAAGGATGAGGGCGGTTGCCGCTATTCCAATCCAAACCCATCGCTTGCGCATCAGAAAGAATTGTGGCTTGATTTGCCTGTCCTGACTACTTTCAGGTGACCGGGTCGTAGATCGACTCTGATTCGATTCGACCTAAGCTCCGTGATATATCCCTTCGGCTCAAAGTTCAATAGACCCTTCAACCTGTTTGAGAATTGTAGTTCGTACGTCGCGCGGCTCTTCACATCGGCAAAGAAACGAGGCCATGGATACTCAAAGACTTTCCGTTCCTTGGGAGAAATGCTCACGAAATCCGTTTCGCTTATGGCCCCAACATTTGAAGGAAGAGTCTTCACCCCAAGGCCAGCTCCTCGGCTTAAGATATCGCCGTATAGACCTCTTGCGGGTGTAACAGTAACACAAATGAGAATCGAAGTGTCCAGGTTATTAACGATCTCGAGACGCACTATTGAGTCGGAGTATGTAGAGTTCTTGCATACGATCTTTGCGCTTAAGGACACAGATTTGGCCGGTACACACGCTGACCAACTAATCGCTGCCAGTAAGACCACTCCCATCCAAACCCATCGCTTGCGCATGATTGTTATTGTAGGGCACTTTCAGAGTTGAGAGTTGAGAGTCTAGAGTTGAGAGTCCGGAATCCGGAGTCCGGAGTTGAGGGCGGAGGGCAGTCATCGTCTACGGGCGCTCAGCAGGGCCCTCGCTAGGATAGCGATCAAGAACAACACGAAGAGCGCGATCAGCGTGAGGCGAAAGAGCGGCATCATGGGCGGTAAATGAAATTGGCCCTGTCAGACCGACAGGGCCAATTCGTTCATAGACTATCCGACGACTCGACTATCTTGCCCAAGGCAGGGGCTTTTGGGCGGGGAAGGTTCTTCCCAGCTTGTCGATCCTGTCCTGCAAATGCTTGATGCGGCTCTTGTCGTTCGGGTGGGTGCTCAGGAATTCTGGAGGCTTGCCGCCGCTTGATGCTTTGGAAAGGATTTCAAAGACTTCCTTGATCCCCGTCGGGTTAAAGCCTGCCTTCACCATGATATCCATGCCCTGTTCGTCCGCTTGAGTCTCGTGCTTTCTCGCAAAGGGGAGCTCGATGAGGACGTCGTTGGCGATCGAGGCGAGGCCAGCTACGTTGCTGTTCGCCCGCGTGAAAATTAGGAGAAGGTTCAATCCTAGGGCCCTCTGCTGTGAGTCGCGATAGGCATAGGCCCAGTGCTCGCGACGGACGTGGGTCAGCTCATGGGCGAGAACTCCGGCGAGTTGATCTTCGGTCGAAAGTCGATCCAAGAGGCCGGTAAAGAAGAAGGTCGGACCGCCCGGGAGGGCAAAGGCGTTGACTTGCTTGTTTTCGATGACATCGAAGCTGTATTGCCAAGGGTCTTTCCCGTCGTCCATTACTGCTAAGAGTCGGCTTGCGACTCGTCGGAGGGTGCGGGTGCGCTCATCGCTGGCGGGTAGCACCCTTTCTTTCTTGCGAATATCATCCGCGGCGCGTTTGCCAAGCTTAACCTGGTCGCCTTTACCGGGCTTGAACGGGTCGGCGATCGCTGGCGCAACGGACATACCGCCAATTGCGATGCTTGCGGCCAGAGCTATTGCCCAGTTCTTTCTCATGTTAGTTTTGACGTCTCGTTTGGTCGATAGGTTTATTTAGGACCGGGACCAGCGGGATTAGCGGAGTCCGGATTGCTGAATCAAGCTCCTTCTTGGAGTCTAGGGTTTGCAGATCGCATTCCCTTATTCAACCTCGGGACTCCGCAATCCGAACTCCGAACTTTCAAAATGCTTTTCGCCACTTCTGAATCTTAACCTTGTGGGTGTTCGGAATGGAGCTGAGAAGCGCGTCCTGGGTTGCCCACAAGACAAAGCTGACGATCTCTTCGGGCAGGGCGATGTTGTCTCCCCATAGCGAGCCCAGATATCCGGGAATAAAGGCCAGTTCGGCGAGGACTTCGTCGGTATCCATCTCTAGATCTTCCTGCTGGCCGGGATCGGAGAATCGGATAGCGAGACTCGCAAAGGCACCGACCGGCACGTCCTCCAGCCTCTTTCCGCTTTGCTTTTTGGGAGTGACCACGGCTACGTCAGGAGGGTCGATGGTGACGCTGGCGACGAGGGGCCCGGCTTTGGATTCGACTAACGCTCGCAGACCCGCATCGGCCGCCTCCTTGTCGGCATATCTCATGATCTGCATGATCCCGCCGTCGGACTCAATAGATCGCCAAGTGGTGATGCCGGTAAGGCCGGTTCGGTTTGGCTCCAGGTCTTGCACCATGTTGCGATGGCTAAGCAACAGGGCATCCGTGGCCATGACTCGGAGTCGGGCGATCACAAGAATTTCGGACATTTGCTGTATTTTTGCATGGAACGGGATTTTAGAGTGCTCTAGAGTCGAGAGTCGAGAGTTGAGAGTTGAGAGTTGAGAGTTGAGTGTTGCGAGTTGAGAGTTGAGAGTTGGGAGTTGAGAGTTGAGAGTTGAGAGTTGAGAGTTGAGAGTAAAACCCAATCAAGGACTCTGGACTCTCAACTCCAATACATTTACCTGGTTGTCTGGGTGAGCGACTGTGGAACGTTCAGCGCATCGGGGGAAGCCCGTACCGCATTTGGAGGAGAACCAGAGCATGAATCGAATTCGCAAGACGAAGGGCTTTACCCTTGTCGAAATTATGATCGTCGTTTTGATCATCGGCATTTTGATGGCTATCGCAGTGCCCAACTTTATCAAGGCACGATCTAATAGCCGACTTCAGACTGTCGTTGCCAACCTTAAGCAGATCGATTCTGCGAAGGAACAGTGGGCAATGGAAACCGGCCAGGTGTCGGGGGCTGCTTGTGTATCGGCGGACCTTTCCCCGCAATACATGAAGAGCTATCCGCTCAACTCGCCAGTCACCGGCGTTTACACTCCTAACGCAATTGGAACGAACCCAATTTTCATTGCGAAGGATGCCGACCAGTGGAAGGCCGACCCAACGGGTCTCTAAGGCTCATCGGTTGACAAGGGACAG
>JACMJO010000287.1 GCA_014380605.1 Fimbriimonadaceae bacterium
TCGTGGTTCTCTTCTCGACAAAGCCAATCAAGCGGTCATTGGGAACCGTGATCAGCGTGTCGACATGCTCCTGAAGTCGGGCGGCTCCCTCTTCGGCTAGCCTCTTGCGACGCGGACCTTCGAAGAGGAACGGCTTGGTGACCACGCCGACCGTGAGGATGCCCATTTTCTTGGCCATCTCGGCGACCACTGGTGCCGCTCCGGTTCCGGTACCGCCACCCATACCGGCCGTGATGAAGATCATATCCGAGCCTTCAAGCTCGGCGACGATCGCCTTCTCACTCTCTTCGGCCGCGGCTTTGCCCTTTTCAGGATCTCCTCCTGCACCTAGCCCTCGGGTGAGGGTCTCGCCAAGTTGAAGCTTGATTGGGGCATCGGATTGCGCAAGGGCCTGGGAGTCGGTGTTCATCGCGATGAAGTGGACTCCGGCAACGCCTTCGGAAATCATCCGGTTGACGGCGTTGCTTCCGCCGCCGCCGATTCCGAGCACCTTGATCGTGGCTTGGTTTTCAAATAGGTTTTCTGGTCTCATGGGAGGGTCTCAAAGTAAGCAGCCGTGGAAGCTGTTGGAATGACAGACGGGGGGACGTTTTGAAAAGCCGCGCGAATCGGGCGGATGTGGATAAGTTTTGGACTATCGGTGCTTCGGTGCGGCTAGTGAAGGCGGTCTACGGCGTAGCGGGCCAGTTCGCTTAGCATCTCACTCTCGATTTCAGCCTCGGCGAGGGCGGAGAGGGCGTCTTCTATGGCCCGGTCTGCCCTTCGACGACTTTCTTCAAGACCATAGAGAGATGGGAAAGTGGCTTTTCGTCGTTCTCGATCGGATCCTGCAGCTTTGCCTAGCTGGTCCGGGGTCGATGTTTCGTTGAGGATATCGTCGGCGATTTGGAACGCAAGGCCGATTCTCTCACCGTACTCTTTCAGACCCTGGATTTGGGAAGGATCGCCACCTCCCAAGATGCCGCCGATTTCGCAACTTGCGGCGATCAGGGCTCCGGTTTTTCGGGAGTGAATGAACTCCAAGGTATCCGCATCGGGAGCCTTTCCCTCGGACTGGACGTCGGCGACTTCACCACCGACCAGACCATTCGAGCCCGAGGCGATCGTCAACTTCAGAACCGCATCGACGACCTGGTCAGAGCTTTGAGCGCTCGCGGCAAGAGTTTGAAAAGCGAGGGCAAAGAGAGCGTCTCCAGCAAGGATAGCTAGGGCTTCTCCATACTTCACGTGGAGGGTAGGAACACCGCGTCGAAGGTCGTCGTTGTCGATGGCGGGCAGATCGTCATGAACCAGGGAGAAGCAGTGGACCATTTCGATCGCGCAAGCGGCATCGATGACGGATTCCCTGCTTGCGCCAACTGCTTCAGCCGAGGCCATACAAAGGACGGGGCGTAGCCTTTTCCCGGGCGCGAGGCAGGAGTAGCGCATGGCCGCATGCAGCTCCATCGGGGGGATCTCAACTGAAGGAAGTAGCAACCTGAGTCGAGCGTCAACCGGCTCCGAGTAGGCCTTTAGTTGCAGCGGGAATGACACTGCCAAGAGTCTACCAGCGAGATTTCCAGGTTCTTGGTATCCTGAACGCTATGGCGGCCATTCGTCCATTTCAGGGTCTACGCTACAGTGCCGAAGCAGGCCCTCTTGGGATTCTTACGGCTCCGCCGTACGACGTTATCAGCGAAGAAGAGCGCGCTAGTTTCTCAACGCGAAGCCCTCACAACATCGTCCACTTGACCTTGCCTGAGCAAAAGGCCGACGACCGAAGCAAATTCATCAAGTACGCACGAAGCGCGGCGGCGATGGCGGAGTGGCGGCGAGACGGAACCTTCCTTTTGGAGGATCGGCCGGCGATTTACCGTTACACCCAGAGGTTTACGCTTCCCCACGTTGGCGAACTCACCCGAACATCTATCATCGCGCTGATCAAGACCGAGCCCTATGAGAACGGGGTTGTGCTTCCGCACGAGCAAACCTTCCCCAAGCACAAGGAAGACAGGTTGCGGATTCTGGAAGCAACTCGAGCCCATCTGGAAAGCATTTTTGGCCTATTCGAAGACGCCAACGGGCATATCCACGACGCCATCGTCAAGTCGCCCGTGCAAGGATCGGTCGAGACGGTCAGCGACGATGGAACGTATCAGCGACTCGAACCCATCACAGAACCAGGTGCTGTGAATCACCTGATAGGGCTTATCGCCGACCGAAAGGTCTGGATCGCCGATGGCCACCATCGGTATGAGACGGCGCGGACGTTCCGCGAGGCACTTGGCGAGCGAGATGGTTTGGTCGCTGAAGACTTCATGATGATTGCGCTTAGCTCGATGTCCGACCCAGGGCTCGTGCTTTTGCCGACTCATCGAGTCTTAACCGATATTCCCGTTGATCCCGACACCATGATGTCGCGCTTTGGCGAGCTTTTCCATATCAAGGAGACGCACAACACACGGCTCATGGAGGCGATCGAGCATGATCACCGAAGCGGTCGCATGGCCTTTGGACTTGCGCTTGAGGGTGGCGATGGCTATGTTCTGGAGGCCAAGGACCCAGAAGCGCTCTACGCAATGGTACCAGCGGGGCAAAGCGAAGATCTTCGCAAGTTGGATGTCACGATTCTCCACAGCGTGATCTTCGACAAGTTGCTGACCGTGCCGGGGCTAGAAACCGTTAAGTACACCAGGGATTCGCATGAAGCGATCACTTGGGTTAACGAGGGTGATAAGGCGGCTTTCTTAATGACTCCGCCAACTGTCGACGACATGAAGCGAATAGCCCTAGGCGGTGAGAAGATGCCGCAGAAAAGCACGTATTATTTCCCTAAGATCCTCAGCGGGTTAGTGCTTTGGAGCCTTAACGACTTTCATCCATGACCATAAAGCTATTGGGCACCGGGGCGGCCGACGGTGTACCGCCCTTGTTCACCGCGAATCGACTTGGTTCGCGTTCGTTTGAGCCCAATAGCAAGGACTTTCGAACCCGAGCCGCAGCCCTCATCGATGGGTGCCTGAAATTGGACTTGGGTCCCGATACAATGGCCCAGAACCAGCGGTTTCAGATTGACCCTCTGCTGTGGGACGCGATCATCTTCACCCACAGCCATGAGGACCATTTCACCGTAAGCGAGATCCAATACGCGCTTTATCCGTTCAACGGCAACGAATATCCACCTTTCACGATTTACGCCAATCCAACCGTCTGTAGCATGATCGAGTGGCGATATCCGGCCTGGCCATTGGAGATAATCGAGACGCGCCTTTACGAGGAAATCCAGATCGGAGACTATCGGATGACGCCGGTTCGCGCCAAGCATGCGGAACCGGAGGAATGCCAAAACCTGATCTTTGAGAAGGACGGCAAGAAGATCGGTTACATGACGGACACCGGTTGGTGGCCAGACCCAACATGGGAGCACCTAGAGGGAATTCGGCTGGACGCGATGGTTATTGAATGCACCGATGGACTGGTTGATAGCGGATATCGTGGCCACCTAGCCCTTGCCGAGCTAGAGAAGGTTTTGGAGAACCTCTACCGGATCGGAACGATCAAGGCGGGTATTCCAATCTTAACCACGCATCACAGCCATCTGGGCGGCTCTCATGAGGAGTTGATGGAGGCGATGAAACCGTTAGGAATCGCTCCTGGCTACGACGGAGTAGAAATCACCGTTTAGTTGCGGCTTTTTGCGAACCGCCCGCGTCTTGAACAGTGGCCAAAGGATTGGCGGGCGCTAAGGCTAGGATGGCCCTTACCCCTCTGTTACGGCGCAACATAGGGTTTCACTTGCCCCGTCTCAAGCTTATCAAGCCAATCATCCAACCCAAACGGTCCTTCGCAGGCTTGGATTCTCGGAATGCGGTAGCGATCGAACTTTGCAGAGGTCGGGGGCGGCGCGGGATTAGCACCCACTAGAAAAACGGCGTCCAAATTGTAGTTTTTCCCTTGAAGCTCGAACGATTTCAACAGGGATTTGTTCTTGGGAGAAATTCCTAGGGGCAAGGCGAGGAGCTCTGGATTGCCTCCAAAAGGCTCCAACAACTTGAACGACCCAGCGATCTCTTCTTTGACCCGTTGGTCAGTCAAGCGGCCCAGATTCGGGTGAGTTACCGTGTGGTTGGCGACCTCGCCACCCCAAGCCTTGATCATTTCGATCTTCTTGGCTCGGTCTGCGGGCTGACCCCAGAGTTCGGGGAGGACGAAGAAGGTTGCCTTGGGCGGGAAATCGGGATGGCTCTTCGAAAACTCTTCAAGAATGCCAAGCCCGCACTCAGGGTCGAGCTTCCCCTCGGCATCAAAGCGCACTTGGGAGGGGTTGGCGTCGTCGAAAGTTAGTACAACGGGCGATGCCCCTGGCGGGAGTTCGAATCTACCCGCGAGGAATTCCTTGACGTTAATCGGTCGAAAGCCAAGCTTGTAGAGACGCTCGAGATCGCGTCGCAACAGGTTAGGCGCTCGCTCCATGGTCGACTTGCCCTTCCGAATGTGGTGATACTCAGCGATGAAAACGACTCCATCTCGATTTGCAGGGCGATTTGTCACTCGTTTTGGCGGTACCTTACGGTTGGCAATCGTAGGTTGTTTTACCGGGGTTTCGATCTTCCCTTCGGACTCCGCAACGACCGGTTTACTTTCGCCACACCCCAGTACGCCGAGAGCAATTGCGCCGGCACAAAAGAGATGATTAAGAGTTTTTGGCATTTGTCCTTGTTAGGTTTGATCGCGGCTTCTGGCTGTTCTTCGAATAAACCCGATTCCGAACCGTTGGCATCCGTTTCGGCAAAAATAAACACGCCTAAGGACAATCCAGAACCGGTCAAGAGCGGGCCCAAGTTTACATTTGAGAAACCCAAGGTTGTTCGAGGGATTTACCTTACGGCCTGGTCGGCGGGTGGGAAAACGAAGCGCGCGAAGATGATCGCGATGATCAAGCGCACTGAACTGAATGCGGTGGTGATCGATGTTCGCGACGATGGGGAGATGTACTGGAAGATGGGAATCCCGTTGGCGAAGGCTGCGGGCGCCGAGAAGATTGCCATCTTGAGTCCAGACAAGGTCATGGGCGATTTCATGGCGGCAAAGGTTTATCCAATCGCGAGGATCGCCTGCTTCCGGGATGCCCATGTGCCTAAGAAGTTCCCGGAGCGAGCAGTGAAGCTGGCTACTGGCGGGATTTGGAAGGACCACGGTGGGCACACCTGGCTGGATCCTTACAACAAGAAGAATTGGGAATACATGGCACAGACGGTTGAGTTTGCGCTGGACCAGGGATTTCCAGAAATTCAGCTCGACTACGTTCGTTTTCCCAGTGAAGGGAGGGCCTCGACCCAAGTGTTCCCCGCGAAGAAACAATATGGTGATGGCAAGGCAAAACCTGAGGACGTCATTGCGGAGTTTGCGGCTTACATCGGCAAGAAGGTTCGAGATCGAGGCGGCGTGTACTCAGCCGACATCTTCGGAATCATCTCCTCAAGCAAGAAGGATCAAGGTATTGGGCAGTCGCTGGAGAAGATCGCGGAGCCGTTCGACCTTGTATGCCCCATGGTCTATCCCTCTCACTTCGCGAAAGGCGAGTATGGGATCAAGGACCCCAACGCCCAGCCCTATGCGATCGTGAAGAAGAGTTTAGCGGACTACAAAAAGCGGATTCCCAACAAAGCGATCCGACCCTGGCTTCAAGACTTCTTTGGATACTCGGCGGCTTCTGTGAAGGCACAGATCAAGGCGGCAAAGGAGCTGGGGTACGAGGAGTATCTGCTTTGGAACGCGGGCAACAAGTACACCGAGGCGGCGTTCAAGGACAACTCGAAACTGGTTCCAAAGAAGAAACCTAAGCAAGCATGATTGTTTAGCCATGACATTACTCATTTTTTGCGTTTTAACATTGTGCTAACTTCTCTCGGTTACACTCCGAAAGCATTGGAGGACTATCCATGAAGCGCGCTTTTACCCTTATCGAGTTGTTAGTCGTCATCGCGATCATCGCCATTTTGGCGGCGATCCTTTTCCCCGTTTTTGCCCAGGCCAAGGCGGCGGCGAAGAAGGCGGCCTCCCTCAGCAACGTGAAGCAGATCGGCACCGCGATGCACCTATACATCGGAGACTATGACGACGTGACGCCTTCGACATACATCTTGTTCGTGGGCGGTGGGGTCGATGTCTACCAAACCATGCAACCCTATATTAAGAATATGGACATCTTCTTCTCGCCAAACTGGGAGAAGCGATGGACCGGGGCACAGAGCTGCAACAATGCGGGCACTCCAGCGGGGCAGTTCGTGCCCAGCGGCACAAACGTGGACCGGTGTCTCGGTTACGGTTACAACTGGGGCTTTGGAGTATGGGCCGGAGGAGCTCTGGTCGGGCCTCAGATCACTACGGGCTTGCCCCCAGAGACGCAATCAGTATTGCCTGGCATCAGCGCAACCTCAGTTGAGGAAGTAGCGCGGCTGGCCGCCTTTGGCGACACTTACAACGGTCGCCGCTACACCATGAGTGCGATCGGCTCCATCCTGACCCACTACGACGGACAACAGAAGAACTCCTCGCTGAGGCAGGGTGGTCAGTTCAACTTCGCGTTTGTCGACGGCCATGCCAAGTCGTTTGCCATGCAGGGCTATACCTTTAACCCCGGCGCTGTGCCAAAAGGCGCTGGCTATATTGCCGTCCCCGCCAAGACCGACGAGATTGTCCCTATGTTCTGTTCCTCGCCGAGCGTAACGGTTCGCCCGTCGCAGCTTGGACTGCCGCTTCCGGACATGCCGTGCCAGCAGTTCATCCAGTTGGCTTTGTCAGGAGCGATCATGCCCGTCACCAAGTGGCCTAACTAGCAATGGCCTGAACCAAGCTTCCTAGGATCCTGACCGCTTCTTCAATCGATGCAGGATCCTGGGTGCCGAAACTCAATCGCATGAATCGATCTTGATCGGGACGATCTGTGAACATTCGGCCGGGAGAAAAGGCAACTCCTCGCTCCAATGCCTGGATGTACAGATCGCCGTAGTAATTGCCCTCCGGCATTTCAATCCAGGTCGAGAATCCACCTTGGGGCTGGGTCCACTTGACGCCGGTGGGCATGTGCATCCTGAGTGAAGACATCATGCGATCTCTCCGGGAGCGATAGCGGGGGATGACTCGCTCTAAGTGAGCCTTGTGAAGGCCTCGCTCGATGAAGTTGGCCAAGGCGATTTGGATGAATTGAACGCCAGAGTGTTGTTCGCTCTGCATCCTTGTCTCGATCTGCCTTGCTTGGGGATGGGATAAGCGCATATAGCCGATTCTCAGTCCGGGCGAGAGAGAGCTTGAAAAATCGTCGATGAAGATGGTTTGACAATCGTCTTCAGCGTTGGACAGGGCTGGTGGGGCATCGCCATCGTAAGAAACCAGCGAAGTTGACGCGAGTTCGATAATCGCGCAGTCCAGGTCTCGGCACGTGTCCACGAGACGTTGACGTTCGGCAACGTTCATTTGCCAACCGGTCACTTGTCCAAAGTTGGGAGCGACGACAAGACCTTTGCACATGTCCTTTTGAACCGCCGATTTTAGCCGACCCAAATCCAGCTCGCTTTCAATTCTGGGTATGGGTAGGTAGCGATAACCGCGTTGGCCGAACCAGGCTTTGGCGGCGAGAAACATGGGATCTTCGATAGCAACGGGTTCCTGGCTTGGCGCCAGTAAGCCCAGAGCGAGCGAAAGGGAGTGGGAGTTGCCGTTGGTGATGACGATCTGAGAGTCCGAGGTTTGAAGTCCTCGCGAGGTCAGTTGTTCGGCTACTGCCCGGCAAAGCTCGTGGGCTCCGGCGGGAGGCGCATAGTAGAAGATCCATGGCGAGCCTTTCCTAAGCTCGTAGCATTCGAGCAAGAATTCATCCGCTCGGAATAGCCAGGGATCGGGGACGTTGGAAGCAAGGGATCGGAGGCCAGCTTCATCGCTTAGGGCCTCGAAGCGATTCATGGGGCCTTCGCCAAGGATTCGCCCCAGCATTTCGGTTGTGGCCTTTCGCTTGAATTCGCTCGCGACGAAGGTGCCACTTCCTGGCTTCGACTGGGTAAGGCCGCTGGAAGCCAACTCTTCATAGGCTTTGAAGACGGTCAATCGGTGCACGCCCAACTCTTTTGCCAATTCTCGAACGGACGGAAGACGCTGGCCGGGGCGTAGCTCGCCATCGAGAATCCCGGACCGCATGGATTCGGCAATCTGCCAGTGAAGCGCCTCGGGGCGGTTACGGTCGAAGGAACTCCAATCTCTCATTTTAACTGTTCTATATGATTGCACGTAAGCGTTCTATTTGATCACAGGGAGAATGGAATGGATAATGCATGTGCCCCCTGAGCCGGAGGCCAGTTATGCACCAAATGAAATCCGTTGCCCTCGCCCTAACCCTAATTGGGTGTTCCTTACCGATGTGTGAAGCATGCCAAGAATCCATCGCCCCTGAGAAGCATCTCGACTTTTGGGTCGGTGAGTGGAAAGTTGTCGACACAACCCCGAACGCGAAGAATCCGCCGGGAACGAACAGCATCAAGAAGATCTACGGCGGCAAAGTCGTACACGAGAACTTCAAGATGGGTGCATTCGAGGGACAAAGCTGGTCGGTCTTCAACCCAAGGCTCAAGGTTTGGCAGCAGACTTGGGTCGATAACTCCGGCGGATACCTGGATATGACTAGCTTGAAGGCGGGCAATAACCTCGCGATCCAAACGATCAAAAAAGAGAAAGCGCCCATGAGCGCAAATCGGATGGTTTTCTCCGGCGTCAAGCCGAATTCCTTTACTTGGCGCTGGGAAGCAACCACCGACGGTGGGAAGACATGGAAGCTTTCCTGGCAACTGCAATACACGCGAAACAAACCTGCGGCCGACCTTTCCAAAGCGATCCTCAAGGCCACTGTTTTTCAGCAACGGCATAGTTGGTACTAGGATGGAATTTCGCGGCGGTGAGTGAACTTGATCGTTTGCCCGCTTATCTCCGCCCTCTCCACGAGCACGCCGACATAGTCCCCAACGTCGGTAGAGGTCAAGGCTTCAGTATCTGCATTGGGATGAGATCGGGTTGCGATCGAGCTCATCATGCTAAGGAGGTTGATGCGGACTTGCTTCCCTTCCAATTCCTTCACAAAGACATTCTTCAGCATGACTTGAGCGGCTCCGGCAATCGAGACGGGTCCGGAGTTTGGGATCGGGATAAAACCGGATGCTCCATGGATGAAAACATAGCTCGATCCGGGGCGGTCTTGCAGGTCGGACAAGAAGGCTTTTGCGACTAGAAAATGCGTCGTTAGCCTTTCTGCCATCACATCATTGAAAGTAGTGAGATCAAGGTCGATCAGCTTTGGACCGGACCACCACGAGCCTATGCTTGCCACTACTGAATCAAGCTCGAATCCAGAGGATTTCACCGCTTCCTTCAAGTCGGCGATCTGCGATTCTGAACCGATCTCTCCCACAACTAAGTGCAGATTCTCAGGATTACCAAGACGCTGTTTCAGAGAGTCGATCTTATCGGCGGATCGCGATTGCACCAAAACTCGATGTCCCCGGGATAAGAGTTGTTTTACGATTCCCTCGCCAACTTCGCCCGCGCCGCCGGCCACCAAGATCGTCTTCATGGCCCGATGTTATCCGCTTTCCCTCGCACTCTCCATTCCGGTGTAAAATCCGCGCCATGCTTCTGGCAGGAAAGAAGGGCCTTGTCCTCAACGTCACGAATAAGAACTCCATCGGGTGGGCGATCGCCGACCTTGCCAACCAACACGGGGCGACGGTTGGGATCGGAGCCCAGAATGAGCGGCTTCAAGAAGGAGTCAGTAAGCTGGTCGCGGATCGAGAAAGGTTTGATCCGTTTCTTATCGACTTTCTCAATGAGGAAGAGTTCGACCGGCTTGCCGAGCAGGTCAAGAAAACTTATGGCAAGCTGGACTTCATCGTCCATAGCGTTGGCTACGCGCCGAAGGAAGCCCTCACTGGCCGGTTCATCGACACGTCGCTCGAAGATTTTCAAGTCGCAATGAACGCGTCGGCATTCTCTCTCGTGAGGCTTTGTAGAGCCTTGGAGCCTTTGCTGAACGAAGATGCGAGCGTGATCACACTCAGCTACCTCGGCAGTTCTCGGGTCATGTACAGCTACAAGGTCATGGGACTGGCAAAAGCCGCCCTTGAATCGGCCGTCAGGTATCTGGCCGCAGACCTTGGCGAACGCGGAATCCGAGTAAACACGGTTTCGCCCGGCCCGGTAAACACAATCTCTGCTAGGGGTGTTTCAGGCCTAACGGACTTCATGAAGCATGTTCAAGATGTGGCCCCGCTTAAGCGAGAGTATGGGCAAAGCGAGTGTGCAGGTACGGCTGTGTTCCTCTTGAGCGATTTGAGCAAAGGCATCACTGGGCAACTCATCTACGTGGATTCCGGTTATAACACCGTCGCCGTCTAAATGCGTCTACTCACGGTCCCGAATTGGTCGTTCGGACGCGAGAAGACGTTGGTGCGCCAATTCAAAGAGATTCTTTCGCACCCGTTAGTGACTTTGCACTACTGCGCCGCCGACGTGGACCATAACCGAACCGTAACTGCGTTCTCGGCGGAGGAGGATGTCCTTGCGGATAGGATTATGCGCCTAGCTATGGCGACGTTTGAGTCCATCGACTTGAATAAGCATATCGGCGTACACCCTAGAATTGGTGCCCTCGACGTCTGCCCAATCGTGATCGCCGAGCCTGACAGTAGGTCCAGGGAAGCGCAACTCATGACCGCGCTTGCCGTTGCCGAAAACCTTGCCGGGCATCTGTCCTCAGCTTTCGATCTTCCTATCTTCCTATATGAGAGGTCTGAGCGGGGTCGTCATGAGGCAGACCTGCAATCCCTACGAAAGGGCGGTTTTGGGGCACTTCTGGACACGACAATTCGGCCTGATTTTGGTCCCGCGAAAGCTAACCCAAGGCTAGGGGTAACCGTGCTCGGCGTGCGAGACTTCCTTATCGCATTGAACGTCAACTTCGAAACCGAAGACGTCGAAGTTTCAAAAACGCTGGCAAAGCAAATCAGACAAAGCCGCGAAGAAGGCGACCCAAGATTCCTCGGAGTGAGGGCGATGGGATTGCCCCTTGCAAGCCGAGGCTTCACTCAGCTTAACTTGAACCTAACCTTGCCCGACTTGACCTCCGTTGATCCCATCATCGACTGGGTTTTTGAACAGGTGAGCCGAGTCGAAATCAAAATTGCGGGAACCGAGCTAGTTGGCGTCATTCGAGACCAAGACGTCCCGACTGCTACTCATTTGCCAATAAAGCCTGCCCAAATCATCAAGACTTGAGCAGGCTTGATCGCCTAGAAGATGGGCAAGTGTTGGAACTTCTGCCCGAGCACTACGCCCGAATCTCCACCGATCCATTGATCGAGGGTCGCTGCGTAGACGGATCGAAAGTCGGTCTCGAACTTCAGATCGCCATTCACGAGTTCCTGCAAGTTTGGATTTGAGCCATGGAACCCGCCCTTCACGTTCTTGCCGATCAGCATCATCGGACCAGCCGCCCCGTGGTCGGTGCCCTGGCTTCCGTTTTCTGCCACCCGGCGGCCAAACTCGGAGAAGACCAACACGATCACCTTGTCAGCTTTGCCACAAGCTTCCATTTCCTTCTGAAAAGCGCCTACCGCATTGGAAAAGTTAGATATGAGGCGGGTATGGCTTTCGGCTTGTCGAGCGTGGGTGTCGAAGCCGCCTGTGCTGAAGTAAACGATTCTGGTTTGGGGCGAAGTAGCGACCAACTGCGAAATTTGTTTGAATCCATTGCCAAACGGATCGTTTGCGTAGGTTTGTTTCGGCGTGTACTTGGTGAGTTGGGAGGCCAATACATTCATGGCATCCAGCGCCGTCTTGTTCGCCCTCTGCACGACCGCCTCCAGAGAACCCGCCTTTGCGTCCATTCCCTGAATCTCACGGAGCATTCTCTCCGTGTCTGGGTCGCCGATCATATTTTGAATGTCGGCGAGGCTCGCAAAGCAGGGAACGCTTGCCGTTTTGCCGGCGAGCGCGAGCGGTTTGTCGGTTGACAGCCCAAGCGCGTACACCGGATTCGAAGCCAAGACCGTATCCATGTGTCGTCCGATCCAGCCGTAGCGCATCTTTCCGTCCGGCGACGCCGACTGCCAGATGTCCATGCTCTTGAAGTGGGAGCGATTAGGCTGTGGGTAGCCGACATTCTGGATGATGGCAACTTGGCCCTTTTTGAAGAGATCGGCAAGGGGAGCCATCCCCGGGTGCATGCCCATCTGATCAGAAATCTTGAGAACCTGCGCCTCGGGAATCCCTATGGTTGGCCGCATCTGGTAGTACAGCTTGTTGGCATAAGGAACGAACGTGTTCAGACCATCGTTGCCTCCACTGAGTTGGCAGACAACGAGGACTGTGTCCTTCGCCAGCCTGCCGCCTTTGCTCAGCTTCACCATGTCGGCTTCGGCGATCGTTGCCAGCCATCGAGGCGCAACGAGTCCCACCGCAATCATTCCACCTCGTTTGATGGCATCTCTTCGGCTAATGAGGTCGCTCATATTCTTTCCGTTCCTACTGTCCCTATGGTAGCGTTTCTTTGATCGGGAACCAAGTAGCCCCGATCATTTTGTTCTTGCGTGCGTGTTGACGACGCGCTTTGATCCGAGTTCACTGGAAGGTACGATCCTGCAATGTCCAGATTTGGTGTCCCAACCTTAGGCTGGCTGACGTCTGCGTTATTGAGTTTGGTCACGCTCTTCGTCTTCGCAACGTTGCAAAACTCGGGGCCGGATTCTACGGTGCAAAAATTCCATCGGGCGGCCCTTGAGTTGGATCGGCTTGGGGCATCGGAATTGGTTTCGCCAACCTTTGATTCATCTTCGACCCAGGAGCTATGGATGTATGTCGCCAACCTTGTGGCGAGCAGCAAGTCGGACTATCAGATCATCAACTATCAACGACGTGCAAACCAGGCCGCAATCAGCGTTCAGTATCGTTTTCCAAGCGGCGGAACTCGAACGCTTGTTTGGATTGTTAACCGTATCCAGGGCAGGTGGAAGATCGACACTCGCGAAACGGCCTTGGCGGCACGATTCCTGCTGAGTCCCAGGCAGTCTCCATCTAATCCCTTGAGGTAAAACGCATGCGAATGAAACGCTCGGGACGCGCGAGTTTGGTTGTTGTGATCATGGCTGCACTGGTGGCTGCAGTTGCTGGCTTATTCCTGTTAGCAGGCGAGTCGCCAACCGCCGTGACCGGCAAATTCCTGACGGCGCTCGCGAAGGGAGATGCCAAGACTCTCGCTTCGTTGAGTTTTATGGACGGCCTGCCCGAAGCCGAGATTGAGAAGAAGTGGCAAGAAACGCACGATGCGAGCAAATTCTGGACTTTTGCCTACCAAATTCAGGATTCCAATGAGCAAGATGCCAACACCGCTACCGTTCGCCTACAGTGGATCAAAAACGCCATGAGCGGTTCTGCCTATGAAGAGAAGTATGAGCTTCCACTTCTGAAGGTAGGCGGGAAATGGAAAGTAGATGTGCGCGGCATCAGCCGCGAGATGTATCCCTCACTTCCGCGATAAGACTCCATGGACCCACAGCCAGCGAAGCGCGGCGTTTAACCGATCCAATGAACACGATGATCGCCATTGGCGGTTCGATCCTTGCCCCGCGTCTTTTGCACGGGTTAACTTTGGAATTTGTGGAAGTTGCCCCTTGATCCGCGTCATTTGCATCATCCGGCCACACAAGCTTGAGGCCGTCAAGTCCGCCATTGCGGCAGTTGGAGTCTCCGGCATGTCGGTCACCGAGGTTCGCGGCACCGGCAACAGCGAAGAAAAGGCTTCTTGGTTTGGGGGTGAACAACAGTTGATCGCCCTGCCTATTCGCTCTCGGCTCGAGGTTGTCGCTCCCGATGAGCTTCAAAGCGAGATTGTTTCGGCGATCGTATCTCAAGCTCAAACTGGCGAACACGGGGATGGAAAAATATTTGTCGAGCCTATTCTTGACTCTGTGCGGGTTCGGACACAAGAGCGAGGCTTAGAAGCAATTTAGGCGAGGAACGAATGCTTTTGCGTTCATATCCGTCATACTTTCGGTAATAGGGACCCTAGAATCATGACAGTTTCAATCATCGCCATGGCGGCGCTCAGCTTAGTGCAAGCGCCGATGATCAACGTTGACGTTAAGGACCGGGATTCAATCTCTGGCGAACGCAAATTCAGGGTGACCGTCGAGTCGAAGACTCCGATCACCCAAGTGGAATTCTACGTTGGCACAGACCTCCGAGACAGCGACACGAGCACTCCGTACGAGTTTAAGCTCGATACGCTTGAAGTCGAAGACGGCGACCTCAAACTTAGCTTTGCGGCTTATACGTCGGACGGAAAATCGTCTAAGAAAGCCCTCAACATCAAAATTGACAATGGCGTTTCAAAGGGAGCTGAATATCATGTCCAGCAAGCCGATGAACTATTGCGAGTCAGCAAGTGGGACGATGCGATTATCGCTGGAAGGATCGCTTTGAAGGCCCAAAA
>JACMJO010000288.1 GCA_014380605.1 Fimbriimonadaceae bacterium
ACCATCGGGGAGTTTTGAGTACGATCCCCATAGCCTCTAATGTAGTGACCATCAAGGCGCTGCAACCAATGATTTAGTTTCTCGGCATAGGGCCCATATGTATACTTAGCGAATTCGAGGCGTAAGGGCACACCAACCACCTGAAGGAAGTAAGCAAGTTTTTGAGCCTCAATTCGTGTCAGCTTGTAGCCAGGAACGCCGTAGCGACGGAATACGTGGAGCAAAGCGGCTACTTTTTCGGTCATTGCAGGCTTTTTAGTTGCTACTTGCATAGAATCGGCCGCTGGTGCACCGCCTGGTGCGAACATTACAACCTTGACACCATCCAAATTACCCAAAGCCGTTTCAATTAGTGGCCTAACATCGTCCCAGCGCAATCCCCCAAGGCCGCAGCCCAAAGGTGGCACCGCCAAGGACTTGATGTTGTGGGTTTTGATGACATTGACCAAATCATCTAGGCCGGTCTTAATGTCAGCAAGCCGAGCGGATCCTTTCCAATGCCTCTTTGTTGGGAAATTGATGATGAATCGAGGATTCATAAGTGCATCGCTTGCAAACACGAACATATGACCCGGCACAACTTCGCCACGTCGACATGCCTTTTCGTATGCGATAAAATTTTTCGGAAAAGCCTGCTTAAATTGCAATGCAATCCCTTTACCCATAACTCCTACGGTGTTAACCGTATTCACCAACGCTTCGACATCACTGTCAAGAAGGCTGCCAGTTCCTCGTTCAATCATTTGCTTTTCAATGGTAGTACCATTCGGGACGATGTCTCACCGGCGTTTGGATTCGCTCATTTGCAAGTGCAAACTGCACATCACTTGCGATTCTTGCCGTGCGCGTTCCTATCTCTTGAATATACTCTAAAGGTAGACGTTTGTATATTAAAAATTCGGCTTGCTTCCGCCTCTTTCGATCGGGTTGTTCAATGGTGTCATGCCAATATCGAGAGTCAACTGTCTCCCAGTCTATGTTTCCAAGATCATCAAGACAATCATAGAATTTGCTTACGGCCATGATGCCGTGCCCATCACTGAAGGCGAAAGGCAAGCCAGCTGCAACCACCCGCTCGACATCGATGCGAAGGTGGATAATCTGATCTTGGTCCGCTGTTTGGTTTTCTCGGTCGCGATAGAAGACCGTGGCTAACATGGGTGATCGGTTCGTAAAGTAGAAGGGAACATAATCTGAAAGCGTTCCTTGCGGTCCAACCGGAACCGGCGTCAGTCGTCGGCGATCCTTGATATCTTGATAGGCGAAGGAGAAGGGTCTGTTCATCAGGGCGAGAACGTCTTCGTCGCACATCAGGTATGAGGCATTCCATATTGCCTGGATGTTCTCGACCCGGGTGATGTGATAGGCGTTGACCATTTTCCGTCAGTAATCTAGTATGGCTATGAAGGTCATCATGCTCGATCTCCGGAAACTCTTGCCTGGTTTTCCCGTATTGAATCCTCACCCTTAGAACCCACTCCCGGGACCTTCGGATCGGGGTCTTGAACCTCTGCGGCGGAAATGTCGTATAGTGGATGTATGTCTACTATGCAAGCTTCGCTTTTCGAGCTGCCAGTTGTGCGTACGCCCCCGAAGGTTGGGCGCGCATTTGTTAGACAGATCGAGTCGCAGAGCATCCTGACCCCGACCAAAGGCCGGTTGGCGGCTTATGATTTCTCGCTGAACCCCTACCGAGGATGCGGATTCGGATGCAGCTATTGCTACGCCGCGTTCTTCGTTCCCGACGACGTCCGTCGCGACGCGTGGGGAGAGTGGGTGGAGGTCAAGGCCAATGCCGTGCAGCTCTTGGCCAAGCATCGGGACCTGGGCGACGCTCGGATCTACATGAGCTCCGTGACCGACCCGTACCAGCCGCTGGAGGACTCGACCAGGCTGAGCCGATCGATCCTGGAGCACCTTGCCGACCGCGCCGAGCAGCCTCGAATCGTGATCCAGACCCGGGGCCCGCTGGTGACCCGAGACATCGACGTGCTATCCCGCTTCCGCCACCTTCGGGTCAACATGAGCATCACCACCGACTCGGACGAGGTTCGAAAGCGGTTCGAGCCCAGTTGCGCGAGCATCGAGCGAAGGCTTCAGGCGGTGCGGGACCTGAAAGAGGCGGGGATCAAGGTTGGGGTGTGCGTTTCACCCATGCTGCCGATCGAGGACCCGATCGGGTTTGCGCGGACGTTGCGAGATTTGCATGCGGACCGGTATGCGGCTTCCTTCTTCCATTCCTCGGATCGGCTGTTCTCCAGCAGCACGGGCCAGAAGGCGACGGACATCGCGAAGGAGTTCGAGTGGACGCACTCCCGATACGCTCGGGCGAAGGAGATTTTGAAGCAGCTGGTTCCCGGATTTGACGGACCGGGCGGATTCGACCCCGAGTAGGGATAAAATGCGCGCGATATGCTCAGCACGCGCACCGGTGGATTTGCGATTGGTTTTCGGAGAGGTTGGAGCGATTGGCAGAAGGACCTTCCCTCGCTGATCGAATGGTCGAAGGCCAATAACCTCGGCGTCATAGATTTGGGGCGGGACGGGGATACCTCGGCGAAGTCGGTGGTCGATGCGGGTCTGACCGTTGGTTCGGTCGATCTTGCCGAATGGCAGGGAATGATCTCGGCCGACGCCAGCAAGCGCAAAGACGCCGTTCAGCGCAATGCGGAGTATGTGGCCGCCTGTGCCGCCGCGGGGGCTTACAACCACTTCCTGGTGATGCTTCCGGAGGATGCCTCCAAGAACCGCGCAGAGAACTTTGGCTACATGGTGGACAGCTTGAATGCGCTTTCGCCTTCGTTAGAGAAACATGGAGCGCGCCTGGTAATCGAGGGTTGGCCGGGACCGGGGGCGCTTGTCTGCACTCCCGAGGGCTATCGCGCCTGTTTCGACCATTGTCCCTCGCCCTCGATCGGGGTGAACTACGACCCCTCGCATCTCGTCCGCATGGGAATCGATCCCATTCGATTTGTAGGGGAATTCAAGGACAGGATTTATCACATCCACGGCAAGGACACGGAGATCATCGATCAGGCCCTGTACGAATTCGGGACAGAGCAACCCGCGACGTTTGCCAAGGGGCACGGCTTCGGAGCCCACCACTGGCGCTACACCATCCCCGGCCATGGCGGCATTCGGTGGATGGAGGCGTTCGCGATTTTGGCCAAGAATGGCTACAAGGGCGCGGTGAGCATCGAGCTGGAGGATGAGAACTTTAATGGGTCGGAGTCCGGCGAGAAGGAGGGAATTCTCGCCGGAGCCGCGTTCTTGGCAAGCTGCTAAGGCTTAACCGAGGCTGTCGACGGAAACTGCGTTACCCCCGCTAGCGCCAGACTTCCAAGCGGCTTCGGTGAGCCGGATGACTTCCAGACCGCACTCAAAGGGCGATTCGACTTTGCCTCGGCCCTGGATGGCATCGACAAAGTTCTGGTCTGCGGTCGTGCCTCCCACGAGGGATTCCGCCTTGAAGCGGTTTCCATCGGTGTACATCACGGTCATTCCCTGATCCTGGCGGATGGTGAACATCATGCGCTCGCACCAGATGGTGATGTCCTCATGCCACTTGGGCGCGTCGCCGACCACGGTGATCGTCCCAAGTGCGCCGTTTCGGAACTTGATCGACAGGGCGGAATCGATGTCTACCGCCGTGCCGCGATTATCTATATTCGCCGACACGGACTCGGCTTGGAGGCCGGTCGACCAGAGCATGATGTCTACCAAGTGGCTTCCCGAGTCATTCAATTGGCCGCCGCCGCTTAAGCCCAGGTCTTGCCGCCACGTTCCGGCCGTTCCCTTCTTCCAGCCTTGGCATTGCAAGGCGGCGATGTAGGTCACTTCCCCGGCTTCCCCGGAGAGAATCCGATCGCGGATGTATCGGAACTCGGCTTGGAAGTGGCGCTGGTAGCTGACCATGCCTTGCTTCCCCGCCTTGTCCCGAGCCGCAATGACCCGGTGGGCGTCGGGGGTTGTGGTGACCATCGGCTTTTCACAGAGGGTATGAAGGCCATGCTCCAGCGAAAACAGGATTTGGTCCACATGCTGGGTGTGAGGGGTCGCGATCATGACCGCATCCACGTTGCCCTTTTCGATCATCTCGCGGTAGTCGTGGAAGGCTGGAAGGTCGGCCGTCGCGACATGGGCATTCCGCATGCTGGCGATCTGGTCGTCTGCGGTATCCGCCAGGGCGACGATCTCTGCATCCTTGACCTTGAGCAAATTCCCGACTCGATGCCTTTGAAACCCGCCGCACCCGATTAATCCGATTCTCACTTTTTCCATTGAAGCTAGTCTCCTGAGCCATCTCAGAGATTCGATAAGTCCCCTTCCACTGTCCTGCCTGAACTCCGCAATTGCGACGTAGCCAGCAAATTTACGGAGAAACCTCACAAAGACTGTAAAGTTTTACAGGTTCTTTGCCGATGGTTGGTAGTAGAAACGCCGCCTATGGAATGAACTTCCCGTGGGGATCACATTGCGGGATAGGCTCAGTAAGGCGCTTTCTGGGAGAGCACGAATTTTGCGTTGGGGAGCGCTAGCCAGACTTACAGTAGCCGCAATCGCGATCTGTCCATCCTTCGCCTCGGCGGATCTGGATGAGCACAACTACTTGCCCAGCGTGCTGAACCACCTTCAAAAGGCGAAGTCTGCCCTTGAAAGCGGGCAAGATGGACTCGCCGTTGCCCACTCAAGGATGATCCTTCACGACCAAGGAATCAGGGTCTTCATCGATCTATCTGAGACGCCCTCGTCGCTCCAAGAATCCTGCCGAAAAGCGGCGCTCAAGGCGGTTGAGACTTGGAATGAGACTCTTGGGGCAGGGTCATTGAACCTTGTCGATACGGCAGGAGCCGCAGAAGCTCGAATCGTGTTCAGCAAAGAGGTTCTTCTTAGAGGCGTTCAGGTCGGCGGGTATTGCGCTCAGTCCAGATCGGTTAGCTTCAGCACCAACGGAAGCGCGGTTGGCACCTACAGCGCAACGATCTACTCCAGATATCAGTTGCCGAGCGGGCAACTGCTAAGCGATGACTGCCTCGTCAATGTAGTCACCCATGAGATTGGACACATGTACGGGCTCAACGACTGCGCAGACTCGTCGCATTTGATGGGGGCCCTCAATCCATCTAAGCCTAAAACCGACCTCCAAGCCGACGAATTGGAGGCATTAAGGCAACTTCGCCTAATGGCATTCGAAATCCAGCGCACGATCGACGCCAGAAGCAAAGGAAATTAGGCCCGATAGGTACAATTGAACCTGTGCGACTTTTGCGGGCGCTCGAATCCCCAGTCCTGATCGGAGACGGTGCCAACGGCACATGTCTTGCGACTTTGGGATTCGCCAACCAGCCCTACGACTTGGCCAATCTCCTTGCCCCCGACCTCGTTAGACAGGTCCATCGAGCCTATTTCGATGCTGGGGCCGACTTTGTCGAGACGAACACCTTCCAGGCAAATGCGATCCGCCTAGAGGGTCGGGGCATTAATATTCGAGACCTGAATCTTGCGGGAGCCCGAGTGGCCCGTGAAGCGGCGGGCGAAGAAGGGGTGGTTCTGGGTGCGATTGGTCCGGTTGGAAAGCCGATTGAACCGATCGGACATACCACGGCCGCCCAGGTAGCGGAGGCGGTCAAGGAACAAGCCCTCGCCTTGGAAGAGGGGGGCGTCGATGGGTTCATTCTTGAAACCTACATCGACATGACCGAGCTTCAAATCGCGGTCGAGGCACTTCATGAAGTCACCAGCTTGCCGATTATCGTCAGCAAGGCATACATCGAGGATGGAGAGATGCTGGCCGAAGGGCTCCCGGTGCGCTGCACCACCCAGATGAACGACCTAGGCGTAGTCGCGGTTGGAGCCAACTGCATCGTCGGACCGCAACGCATGCTGGACCTCGTCCGGATGATCTCCGAGACCACCGACCTTCCGATCCTTGCCTTCCCAACTCCTGGGATGCCTCAGTTGGTCAAGGGTCAGGTCACCTATGACACCCACCCCGAGTACTTTGCCAAGGCGGCGGCGAGGCTGGTGGAAGAGGGTGCTAAGATCATCGGTGGCTGTTGTGGAACGACGCCCGAGCATGTTCGACACCTTAGCCAGTATCTCAAGCAGAAGGCGGTTAAGCCAAAGATTCACGCCAGAGTCATCTCGACCGAGCGCGAGAAGGCTCCTCTGCCGAGCTCTGAGCCCACTGAATTGGCGCAGAAGATCGGGCGCAAGTTCGTCACTGCCGTGGAAATGGACGTTCCCCGCGGACTAAAAATCGACAAGCTGATTGCCAGTTGCAAGGCGTTGAAGATATCTGGGGCAGACGTTATCAACATCTCGGATGGCGCACGGGCAAGGCTTCGCATGAACCCTTCTGCGGTGGCGTCCTTGATCCAAACAAGGGTAGGCATTGAGGCAACGATGCATTTCTCCTGCCGAGACAGAAACCTTCTGGCGATCCAAGCGGACCTTTTGGGTTGCCACGCGATCGGTGTTCGGAATATCCTCGCGGTGACGGGAGACCCCGCCAACATCGGCGACTATCCCAGCGCCACCAGCGTCTTCGATATCGACGCCATCGGGCTTGTGCGCATCCTCAGTAGGTTCAACGACGGTATCGACTTGGCGGGGTACAGCGTGGGAGTCAAGTGCGCGTTTACCATCGCTTGCGCTTACAACCCATTGTCCATCGATGCTGATTTGGAATTGGATAGGCTGAAGAGGAAGGTCGATGCGGGCGCAAATGTGGTTTACACCCAACCGGTTTTTGATGAGGCAATTGCCGAGCAAGCGGTTGAGACTTGCCGCAAGCTTGGCATTCCCGTTTTCGTAGGTGTTTTGCCGCTGAAGAGCCAGAAGCACTCCGAGTTTATGCACAACGAGGTCCCGGGCGTTGAGATTCCAGAATGGCTCCGAAAACGGATGGCTGAGTCTCCAGACGATGCCACGTCTCTGGCGATTGGGGTTGAGGAAGCCCAGAGGCTCTCCCGGGCGATTCGAACGATGGCTCAAGGTCTTTATCTAATGCCGCCTTTCGGGTCACCGCAGATTGCTCAGCAGGTAATGGAAGCCGTTGTGTGACGCCCGGCGAACCAACTTGATTCCGTAGGGCGTTGTTAAGATAGGTCCAACCCGTCGCCATGCCTAAACCTACACGCCGAGATTTCCTTAAATCCATGGGATGGGGGGCCCTTGCATCGGTCGGAACGTTCGCCTACGGGGATCAAACCAGCAAGAACATGGAGCTGGTCGAGCGCGACCTTGCCCTGCCCAACTGGAACGCCGACGGGTTCCGAATCGGCTTGCTTACCGACCCCCACCTGGATTCCGAAGAAGCGGTGATTCGGACGAAGCTGGCAGTCGGAGCGGTCTTGGCTAAGAAACCCGACGTCTTGGTTTGGGTTGGCGACTATCTCACATCAGCCGCTCCGAAGAACTTAGAAAATGTGAGGGAGACCCTTGCCCTGATGAATGAAACCAGCATCCCATCTTACGGCGTGCTCGGCAATCACGATTATTGGTCTCGCTACTTTCCCTTGGTCAGAAGCGCGGTCACCAGCTCGAAGATGCGCCTCTTGCGAAATGAAACGATCGAGATGGACGGCGTGCGCATCTGCGGCGTAGATGACGCCCTGATGAAGAAGCATCGCCCCGACCTTGTGAAGGGGGACAGGAACACCATCGTGCTCCTTCACGAGCCTGACTTTGTAGAAGATCTTGCCGCTGGTCCAAGTGTGACCCTATCTGGTCACAGCCATGGGGGCCAAATCTGTATGCCAGGCGGAATAGCGCTCCACACCCCGCGAGGGGCCAAGAAGTTCGTGTCGGGTTACTATCCCGACAGCCACATTCCGGTCTATGTGAGTCGAGGAATTGGAACGACGGGACCCAATTGGCGGCTGTTTTGCCCACCAGAGGCAACGATTCTCACCCTGCGGGGGGCGTAGCCCAGCGACTCAATACGCCCGCACAGCCCGTCCATGGGCAACACGAACCACGTCTTCGTCAACGGGGACACAAGCGACGGGACCCTGGCAGACTGGGTAACCCTCTTCGTTTTCTCCTGTAATCTGCGGGTCGATGACCAAATAGACTTGGCCATCGAACATCTCCGCGATCATTTTCGCCTCGGAGAGCGTTGTGGTCAACGAGATCTCATTTGCTAGTGGTTGATCATAGATTTCATCCAGGTCAATCTGGTGGTCCCACATCTTCATCCACCTGTCTTGAATATCTTCCCGTGTCGCATCGCCAGAGTCGAGCAGATCCCTGATCGTTCGCAACTCTGTTAAGCCTGGCGGCCCCGCATGATAGTAGACAGGCTCTTGATCCACACTTCAAATTCTCGCATACCAATCTGATGACGTCAAGGAAGAAACCCTCATCGATTCCAACCATCGACGCAACGATTCTCGCCGTTCGCGGGTCATAACTAGAACATGAAACTGCGGGACTTGGGATTCTTGCTCGCCGGAGCCAGTGCCGCGATGCTTACCTACGGGGTCCTCTACGAGTCGAACCGGCTTATCGTAGAGCGTCACACGCTGAGGCTCCGAGGTTGGAAACGATCCCTGAACGGATTCAAAATCGCCCTCTTGACCGACTTCCACTTGCGCGGCGAATACTCGCTTGAACTCGCCAAGCGGGCCGTGATGGCCGCGATCGATGAGAGTCCAGATATGGTCGTCCTTGGTGGCGATCTCGTTGCCTACTGGATGCCGCATAGCCAGGATATGCTCGCCGAGGCTTTGGAACCCCTGATCCTCATGAACGGTAACGCGGTTGCCATCCCCGGAAACCGCGAGTACCGGGGAGGGTCGCCAAAATTACTCGGCGAAGTGCTCGATACCCTCAATGTTCGCCTGTTGCGAAATGAATCTTGGCACCATGCTGGCATCGATTGGATCGGAATCGACTCAGAGAACGCCCATCGTGCGGACCCATTTGCCGCATTGAAAGGAGTCGGCGACGGGGCCGCGGTCGTTCTCTGGCACGAGCCGGACATGGTCGACACCCTGCCGTTCGAAGCCGACCTAATGCTGAGCGGCCATAGCCACGGAGGCCAGTTCAAGTTCCCGGGCGGACTCGTCCCAATGACTTCGAAGAACGGTCGGAAGTATCTGGAGGGGTTCTTCCCGGACACTAAGGTTCCTCTCTATGTCTCGCGAGGCGTCGGCACGACCGGTCCTCCAAGCAGATTCCTTTGTCCGCCTGAAGTCTCCATTCTCACCCTCGTATCAGCCTAGCTACCGCGCGGCAACCGTGGTGGCCAACGTTTTTCCTGACGGTGTGAGCGCTAATGCCCCATCCTGATACAGGACCAGGCCAAGTTGCCGAGCCTTCGCGACGATCTGGGCCGCCCGATCCGTCTGCCATCCCAACTCTTGCTCAAGGTGTAGCAAGGTGCTTTCCTGCTCCTGTTGCGGCGTTGCTTCATGGGTGGCCAAGTGGACCACCAACATCTCGGTTGCAAACTGCGTTCGCTGTTGCCGGCGCCGAATTGCCTGGGCGATCAAACCCTGGGTAGGAGCAAACAGCAGCACTCCGCCAAATACACCTCCAAGCGTCGTGGCGATCATTCCGCTGATCGAGACGTTCCAGTACGACGCCAAGGCATAGCCCGCAAGGGCCGATCCGGCCCCAATGGCCATAGAAACTCCTATGAGCGCCGGCAACCGCCGGGTCAGCATGGAAGCGGAGACCGGCGGCACGATGATTAAGGCAACCGATAGAATCGCTCCGACTGCGCTGAACGCTCCGACTGTCGTCACCGCAACCAGCGCCATCAACAGATAGTGAAGGACGGCTGGCACAAAACCCAGAGTTGCGGCAAGACCCGCATCAAAGGTTGAGAGCTTCAGTTCCTTATAAAATGCGGCGATGAACAGGGCGTTGAGGACGGTCAGACCGCTGAGAACCCACAAGGACTGCGGGCCCAGATCTTGCCCATTCACCACGAACGTGTCGAACGGGGCAAAGGCGATCTCCCCATACAGGACGGCATCTGTGTCGATGTGAACGTTTGCGAAGTATTTGGAGATAACGAGCACACCGATGGCAAACAGGGCGGGAAAAACCAACCCTATCGCCGAGTCCTGTTTCACTCTCCGACTCTTAGTGAGCGCCTCGACAAGCACAACCGTCAGCAA
>JACMJO010000289.1 GCA_014380605.1 Fimbriimonadaceae bacterium
AAGTCAAATGATATAAGCCCGAAAAGGGCACCCTTACGTTCGATTCGGCAACGGCCATCATGGCTGGTGGCCTTCCATTCACGAGGGTCTAGCTCTGTTCTTGCTGAGTTCTCCAGAGAACTTACGCTTCGTGGGCTAGTAAGCCTGACCTGAATCCAAAACGACATCCGTGGATTGCGCGGGATGATCTGATCAGAGTGGATAGACGATAAGGTTGCTCCCTTCAAGAATTCATAGCTTGGAGGAAAACTGGGCGGTAACGGAGCTTTGAGAAGCTCTGGCGAGGCATGCCACCTGGTAACCGGCTGACCCTCAATCGGAATCTCGGTCACGACGACGATTCTTCCGGGGCCTCTAAGGTTTGCCCACCGCCAATAGGTGCTTGGCTCGGTGTCAGTGAAGGAGACCATTTGATTAATACCGTCTCTGGTACGTATCGCCCGGGGGCCAGGAGTGGGGCCCATCATAAACTGCTGAAGCTCAAAGCCCGGCTCCTTCAAAACTTGCTCTAGGCTCGGTCCTCGATTTGGTTCGAACCGATAGAAATAGCTAATTCGCACGTATCCGCCAACCCTCCAGGAAGCGCCGCGGGTAACGCGTACTCTTGGGTGGTTTCCAAGCGCAGCGATCGGCAAGATGGGTTCCAACTCTGTCGAAAGAAATGGATCTGGCAAGGCCCCACTTTTGGTCAGCATCAACGCTGCCAATAAGGCAAGCATGAATCTATTGTGCGTTAATAGTTCGAAAAAGTTGGGCTAGTTCGCACCAAAAGCATGTTTCATGGAATCATGCGAGGCTTTGATGATCAATTGAGCCTCACAACTCCTGCCGACCGTCCATTTTCATCAACCACCGGCACTTCCAATCGGATGCCAAATCTGGAGTCTACGATTAGCGCGGCCATGCGGGATCGATCGACCCGTTGCAAGAGTCCAATCGCCGTCCTGGGCGCGGGAGAGTCTGCGGGCATGTTGCGCTGATACTGCTCCAAGTCTCGGACCCGCTGGAGGGCTAGGTTCGTTAACGGACTCCTAGGCCCTAGTTCTAAGCGTATTGACGCGCCTGCAGTTGCGAGCGCTTCTGTCAGCTGGCCCGCGGTCAGAGCATTGAGGCACGCGATTCGGAATGTTTGCCCATTCTTGACTATCGCGTCGTCATCTTTTCTTGGGCGACTTGTTGGCAAAGCTTGAATCGTCGCGACTGCGCGTTTGCGAATCTCGATCGGGTCCAGGTCGAAGTTGAAGGTCTTGCCAGCCGGATTTAGCCTCGCTCCAACCGCCTTGGCGACCCAAGTTAAAAAGCCCAACTCGGACAAATCCTTTACGTTCACGAATACGGGCGTCTCCTGATAAATCCAGTGAACGACGATCGGCTTCGAAAACGATCCGCTAAGCAAGGGAACCTGCAATGCGTTCGCCTTCTCGGTTTTGAACGTAACCTTTCCAGCAACTAAGGCCGATGGGGGCAAGCCGCTTGGTGACACAGAAAGCATAGCCTCGGACGACGCCGTCTTTGTCGGTTGCCTAATCGAGGCAACCTGCTGGTTAAGCACCTCGAGCCTTTCGTCGGCTTCAAAGCCGCCGCGCATCACCGGTCCA
>JACMJO010000290.1 GCA_014380605.1 Fimbriimonadaceae bacterium
GAGAAGCTCAACGCCTGGCAGGACGAAACCCGCAGCCTGATGCGCGAGCTCCGCCGTCACTACGCCAACGCCTGATTCTTTCCAACTTCACGAACGCCCCGCGACCGCAAGGTCCCGGGGCGTTTTTTTGTGCGGTGCCGCACCACGACCATAACCTGATGTCCCGCTTCGGTCCAATGCTTGGCAACCGCCGCCCCAAGAAGCCCCGTCCCGCCCGGAAAGACGATATTCATTCACCGGGAGCCTACTTGAAATTACCGAATTCACGGCGTCATCCTGAGCGAAATCGGCCCGCAAGCTTTGCCGCTTCAGAGTGCCCTCAAGCCGCGAAGTCGAAGGACCTCACCGGCTTCCAAAGGCGAGACTCCATAAAGCTCATGGCCTCCGACACCAATTCAACGAATAACCCCACTTCCAATTCTGCGGCAACATCCTATCATCCGCATCCGCGCTGGGATTCAAAGTCGCTGCCGCCGCCATTCGAGCCGTCGGATCGCCCACATGCAGGTTCGACATCATGACCCCCACCCGATGAGTCCCCAACATCGCCAAATCAAACTTGGTGAACCGATCCTGCTTCCGGTTGTAAACCGCGTTCGCCAGCAAAGACCCGTTGTAGGTGTCCTTGCACCATTGCGATTCGCCCTTCATCTGGTAATCGGCCGTAATCTTCAGCGAGACGTTGTCACCATCGACCGCCGTCACCGTCGACTTCATCTGCCCGCCCCTTATATGCTCTTCCCACCACGCGCTGGAGCCCGCCTGCATGTGGCTAAGGAGAACGATGCGGGTCCTCGCTGGACCTTCAACAAGGGTGGACGAACCTACCCGGAACCGAGAAGGAATCCACGCACGCCACTCCGACGGCTTGAACCACAGCCGATCGACATGGAAGAACATGGGGTGCCGCTGGTCGAACGAGGTCATTCCGGGGAACGGATAGCCCCTGCTGGAGATGCGCAGGTCCAAGGTGCCGGCGGGTTTAACAAAGGCATCTTGCTCCCATCTGAGCTTGTCTTTGGAGGGATCTAGTTTTCGGGCCAAAAGCCTTTGGCTCGATGAAATTGCCTTGTACTGAGCTAATGCCTCTTTCAGCGCGGCAAGCGTTCCATCCGCATCCGGATCAGGCCAACCCCGATTCATCCTCCCAAGATATTGCCCCGCCGAACTCGCGACGTAGATGCCTTGCTGAAGCTGGTTGCGGAACATCCCGTTGATCCACTGGCCCTCGAAGGTGGACTTGTCTGGGTGCTCCTTGTACTTCACATCGTCGGTGGCGACGGCGACGAAGTGTTGGCGGACGAACTCAAGGATGTCGGGGCGAGTCCAGACAAACTGCCTGGTCTTGACTCCATTCTGTCAGCAATGCCCCCGCGGATCGCCAAAGTACATCCACATGACCATCGGCTTGTCTTGCCGCTGAGATTCAACCAGACCTTCATATACTGAATCTTTCCAGTCCAAACTCTGGAAAGCCAAATCCTTCTTGGTCGGCGTCGCGTACCCGTGAACCGCCCCAAAAGTCGCGTCCGTTAACTCGCCAGGCGCCTTCGCTCCTTGGCTAAGCACAAGCAAAGCAAGCGCAACTGAAATCATAAAGCTATTCTAACGCAAGTTGTTTTAGTTGAAGCCAATTGTCGAGGGGTCCCTCATTGAATAAGAAAGATATAAGAATTGTTTCTTAGCCTAGAATCTCCGCCCTATTCAAGCTTAACCTACCTCTCGTGCTGGGACTTGTACGTCCAAGGTGCGCCTATGTGTCGCTCGCCGAGATTTGACAATGATCATTCCAACCGAACCAATAGGAAGCATTCCTCGCCCGCCAAAACTCATTGAAGCGGTGGCGGAGAGCGGAGGCAACTCAGCTCCAGAACTAGAACCGCTTTACAAAGAAGCCATCCGAGACACCGTACAGAGGTTCGAAGAAACCAGTTCACCCGTCATCACCGACGGCGAGCAGAGAAAGTATCACAACTTCTGGACGTATGCGGTCGATGGACTGGAAAATACTGCGCCCGACGGATTCCGCATCCCCTTCTCTGACGGCCACAGCAGAAGGATGCAGCGATTAACGGGGGGTCCCTTTAAGTATCGGCATAGA
>JACMJO010000291.1 GCA_014380605.1 Fimbriimonadaceae bacterium
AGAGCGACTCGAACCATGCGGTCTCGGCGATCAGTCCCGCCGCCATCGCGTAGGCGCCGTCACGTTCGGACGTCCTCGCATACGGCATCAGGAACTGATCCAGCATGTTGCGCGGCATCATCTGGGCGTCAGGTACCAGCGGTGGCAAAAAGAATCTCGGCGACGCGCGGAGGCAGTGATAGTAAATCCTGTTCAGCCGGTTGGCATAGATGCGGGCAATGCGCTGTGCGCGGGTGGAATCCGTCTGGGGCCACATCCAGGAGTTTGAGACGACAATGTCCCGAACCCGATCGAGGTTGTGAAGCGCCCACTCGATGCCGATCGGTCCCCCGTAGTCGTGCAGGACCAACGTTAGGTCCCTCAGATCGAGATGCTTTACGAAGGCGTCGAGCCGTCGCGCGTGGCCTAATCCACTATAGTCCGCAGTCGAGGGCTTGTCCGAAAGCCCAAACCCCAGGAAATCCGGAGCGATACACCTGAAGCTATCGGACAGCTCGATGACGATGTCCCGAAACATGTATGACCACGTCAGGTTTCCGTGGAGGAACAGGATGGGGCGACCCTGGCCCTCGTCCAAGTAGCTCATTCGACCGTCCAAAGTGTCGAATGTGTGGACGGTGAAGGGATATTCCTTTCGATTCAGCCAACGGGGAATCATGGGAGCGTCTCAATTATTGTACGAGGCCCTGGCCCAATATGTGCTCTTCCTAAAGATGAGCATCCCGTTTTGTTATCAGGTAGCGTCTAATACGATAACGAATGAGAGCTTGGTCCGGCATGATACGGCTTGCCACCCTTCTGGCGCCCGTTGGAATCCTCCTTTTCTGGGGCGGCTCGTACCTGTTGGCATGCGCAGAATTCCTTGCCAACCCTGGCGTTCCCCTTCGCTTTAAGTACAAGTCTCCATCTGGAGAATTGCTTGTAACCGCCAGCTCATACGTTCTCAACACCAAGAACGGCGATTTGAAAGTCATTCAACCGAAGGTTGTGAATCCGCAAGGGCTGGTTCTCTTCTATGCGGATCGAATCGACGCGGTCGGCCTCCCATTGCTGTCCAATGAGACTAGGCGCGCCGTCGTCCACGTCAAAAACGCATTCGCAACCGTCCAGCGGAAGCCGGATGGCGCTCTGGACCTGTTCGATTACCTCCCAAAACAAGAGGGTCCAAGCGGAACATTTCCTTTTTCGGTTTCAATCGACCGGGGCCAAATCAAGTTTGTCGAGAGCACAGGAAAGATTCGGTTCGTTCAGAACCTATCGCTTACGGACTTCAAAGTGGACGGCGTAGGCGACCGCTGGTTAGGATCGGGCCAAGCCACTTTAGATAAAGTGGGCGATCTCGCCCTTTCGATTCAAAACCAGCCTGACGCGGGGTTCTGGGTGCGAGGACAGACGGACAAACTGCAACTTGCCGAGCTATTCCGCGTCTTCCGTCAGACCCGAGAGGGCCTCAAAACTCCAGAATTGCAACGCATTGAGACGCGATCCCTGATTGTAAGAGGACCGTTCGAAATCTTCATCCCAAGCAAAGCGGGCGCGCGACTTCAAACCGAACTTGTGGCGGAAGCCAAAGACTTTCGATACACCTCCGAGATTCAGGCTGACTTCGCCAAGTTTGATGGAGTCGTTTCGGCAGATGGAGTTCGCGGAAAACTTACAGCTTCTCGCCCGGGAACTACTGCTGAGTTCGACGGCACCGCCAAATGGAGCGAGGCGTTTGCGCTGGACGGCAACCTGAAGGCAAACGTCGACCAGATAGCAAGCCTTCCCAAGGCCCTTAGGGACGAGATACCGAAGCAAGTTTCGGTTCGAGGCCCAATCTCATTCCATGGAAGGCTCGCCTTTGGCGAGAGTAGCGGCTGGCGGGTCAACGGCGCCGCGCTAGCCGCTTCGGTTTCGGGTTTCGATGAAGTCGTCACGACCCCTTCCGTAGACCTCGACTACTCCAAAGAAAGGTTTGCGATCGTCGCGAAGAGCGGAACTTGGCGAGGTTCGCCGATCGACGGGTCGGTGGCGGTCGACAACACTGGTCGAGGGCTTTCTGGGACTCTGCGCCTCGCCAACTTGGATATCGGAGGGCTAGCCAAGCGGTTTAACGTCAAGGGAGTGACCGGAAAGGGAAAGGCTGATGTTCTGCTTGCCGGCACTGTTGAGAAGCCGGTTGCATTCATTCGAGCAGATAGTCAAGGCCAGTATTCATGGGATCCCAAGGCTCGTCCTAACACCGGACGATTCACACTTGCCGCAACCCTGAAGGACAATCGAATTCGATTCGATCAAGCCTACTTGGTCACGCCCGCGGGCTCGATCGCCGCAAACGGAACCTACGATCTTGGTTCGGATCGCCTATCCCTTCGAGCGATAGGCTCGGGCATCGACCTCGATCGCGTCGATCCACAATTTGAAGGGATCGGTCGATTCAGCGCAAGTATCGGCGGAACCCTTTCTAAGCCGAGCTACGAAGGGAATGCCGAGCTGTTTGGATTCAAGATCAAGGACCAGCCCATTCCTATCATCACCGGCAAGTTCAAAGGAGACCTTCGCTCGGTTTTCGCCTCCGATCTCAAGGTGGTAAAGGGGGCGTCGCAAGCAAAAGGCGATGTTTCGCTTCGCTTTAAGGATATGGCGCTAGGAGGCAAGTTTGAAGCCCTTGGAGTCCAACTCAGCGACTTTCTCGGCGACGACTATCTGGCAACGATCGACTTACCCGACGCAAGGCTCTCGGGCACCTTGTCCAAACCTACCTTCAATGCTAACGCTTCCGCGAGAGAGATCGTCATCTTGGGAAGTAAGATCGATACCGCCAAAGCCGTTGTCAGCTTCCAGAATAACCTGCTTCAGGTCGATGGCTTTGAAGCGATGGTAGGAGAAGGCAAGGTCGAAGGATTTCTCAGCTATGACGTCGGCAAACTCCTCGGCCAGGCAAACTTCACTGCTGAGAAGCTAGCGCTCGTAAACTTCATTCCCCCAAACCTTGGTGCGAATCTGACCGCCGTGTTGGACGGTGAAGCAGGCATCACGTTCGATAAGAACGGCTTCAAATTGGGTTCGGGTGAGGGCCAATTGACGAGTGTCTCCGTTAATGAAACACCGATCGGCGGCGGAGACTGGAAGGTCAGCGCAGATGGGCGCGAAGTACAGGGCGATGTTTTCTTTGGGGGCCTCACCAGTTCCGTCGACCTAACTGGACTCAAGTATCAAATGGATACCAAGCAGGTCGCGGGAAATGTCTGGGTGCGGAATCTGCCGGTCAAGGATTTGTATAAAATTCTAAAGCCATACGTATCGTCATTGGATTGGGAAACCACTAGCTTTGTCGAAAGGCTAGACGGAACCCTAGGTATCTCCGCCGATTTGGGAGGGACCGTCGAGAACATTAATTTGGCAAATGGGTCCTTCACCGCCGAACTCCTACCTCTTGGGGAATCAGAGGGCGCGAAACCCCTCGGGACCATAAAGGCGGCATTCGACCGCCAAGGCAAAAAGTGGGACTTCAAGTCCCTAACGTGGGCCGGTGGACCAGTTGGCCTGGACGCGAAAGGATCATTCACGGAATCTGGGAACATCTCTTTGGAAGGAGAGCTTAATGGAGCGGACCTTTCTTACCTCAGCCTGTACGAACCGTCCCTCGCCTCCTTGGTAGGAAAGGTCAGCTCGAAGTTTGCCGTTTCCGGTACGTCCTCCAATCCAAATGTCGTTGCGACGATCGGCTCCGACAGTGCCGAAGGGATTGGATTCAAGAACCTGGATGGCACGGTTCAAAACGTGTTCAACTTCGAAAGCAACGGTCCCATTCAGATTTCTAATTGGGCCAACGGCACAGGAGGACTTGATGGTCTTTTGAATCTGTCCTACCAGGGGTACACCGGGACGCTTCAGCTAAACCTCCCGTTCCGATTTCCGTTCGATCTGGTCCCGGGAGCGCCCGTGGGCGCCGAGCTACTTTTGGCTGAGCGACAGATCAAGGATGTCGAGCAGTTGGCGACGGTTTTCGATCCCGCGAAAAGTCAAGGAACGGTCGGCGGCAAAGTCACCGTAACTGGCACCAAGGAAAACCTGGAGACGGTTGGACGGCTGGGTTTGCAAAGCGCGACCTTGTTCCTCTTGGATGGTGGTCAGGAACTGAAAGACGTTTCCGCTGAAGTCTTATTCAGGCCCCAAGTTCTGGAGGCCATCATCAAAGGCACCAGCGCTCAGGGCGGAGACATTGCGGCCAATGCGTTGGCGAAAATTCCGACTCTCGATGACATCATTCGCCAGTTCAGAGAAGGCTCAACCGAAGCGCTTGTAAATTCGCCTTTGAGCGGAAATATCCAGGCGAAGGAGCTTGTTGGAAAGTTTGCTCTTGGCACCGACGGCAGGGCCGAGGCCAGCGTGACCACCAATCTCCAATTGGGTGGGACCCTGAAAGAGCCAACTGTCAAAGGCGACGTTGAATTAGCTCGCTCCTTGATTAAGATGCCGAGCGAGTTTAAGGAGTCTACTCCGTCCAAACCCCTTTTGATTGGACCCCTTTTCGACGTTACCATTCGAACAACAACCCCCGCAAAGTTCATGAGTTCAACTGCGGACATCGACATGTCTGGAACGGGCACTATCGAAGGCACCCTAGATGCTTTGGACGTGAATGCTTTGCTCCGCGTCCAAAAAGGGCAACTCAAGCTTCCAACGGCTCGGGTAAGCATCGAACGCGGCGGCACTATTCGCCCCAGTTACTCGGTGAGCAACGGCATTTCAAGTGCCCGATTGGATGTTGATCTAGCGGGAAAGACGAGGGTCGTTACTTCTCGGATCGGCCAGGGAGCCCAAAGGTACGACATCACGCTCGATGTGAAGGGAGATTTACTTGAGGAAGGCGGTCTG
>JACMJO010000292.1 GCA_014380605.1 Fimbriimonadaceae bacterium
ACGATGTTCGTCGTCACCCAATAGCCCGCATAGATCAGCGCCGAAGCGGCGACGACCAGTAAACCGAGATAGAGGAGCTTGTTCTTGGGCATAGAATTCCTTCGAGTCAATATAGACTATACGCGAGCGGATACGGAATGAAGGTGGGCTTGGTTGCAATTTGGTCTGGTGTTAACCTTGCGGATTAACCTAGACTGCCTCTATCATGCAGGTAGTAGCCATGAAAAGCCTGCAATCTCTGACATTCGCATCCGTGGCCTGCGTTGCCTGTTCTCAGACCAATTCCGGGCCTGGAAGTTGGGCATTCAATCCCAAGCCCGATGAGTTCAGCCCAACCGCCATGCTCGATCTCCGGTCATTGAACGAGAAGATCGCCGGAGAATCGGGTTTTGTGAAGTCGGATACCAAAGGAGACTTCACCTATGGAAACGGAAAGCCCTTGAGATTCTGGGCGGTTAATACAGGAGTCGGAAGCGAGAAGCCTTGGACGAAACGGCCGCTGGGCCGCCAAACAGAACCGGATCTGGTTCGCCACGCACGATTCCTAGCCAAGCGCGGAGTCAACATCATCCGGCTTCACACTCAGATTTCGCCTGATCCCAGGCCAGGCTCCAAAATCACGGACATCAACCCCGGGGTTCGGGATCACATATGGCGAACAGTCGCGGCGATGAAGAAGGAAGGCATCTACTCCTGCATCTCGCCCTACTGGGGAGTACCGATGAAGTTTGCCGGGGCTTGGAATGTCCCGGGCGGTACGGATCAAAGCGCTCTGGGATTGCTTTTCTTTGATCCCACATTGCAAGCCGCCTACAAATCCTGGCTAAAGGCCCTCTACTCCGAGAAGAATCCCTATACCGGTATTCCGCTCTCACAAGATCCTTCGATCGCGGTGATCCAGATTCAGAATGAAGACAGCCTGTTCTTCTGGACAGTCAACAACATCAAGGGTGCCCAGCGTCGGAACCTTGGCAAACTCTATGGCGACTGGTTGAAGAAGAAGTATGGGACCCTAAATTCGGCTAGCCAGGCTTGGCAAGGAAACAAGGTTCAGGGCGACGACCCGGCGGCGGGTGTCATGGACTTCCACAACATTTGGGAGATGACCCAAGCTCGCGATGGCGGAATGGCCAAGCGCCTCGCCGACCAGACCGAATTCTGGGCTCGAACGATGTACGACTTCAACAAGTCGATAGCCGAGTATCTTCGCAAAGACCTTGGTTGCAAGCAGCTCATCAATGCGGGGAATTGGAAGACGGCGAGCGCCGTCCGGTTGGGGGATCAGGAGCGATGGTCGTATACCGCGAACGAGGTCGACGCGGTCAACCACTACTTTGGCGGCATCCACCAAGGTCCGAACAACGGCTGGGCGATTGTGAACGGAGACAAGTTCACATCCATTTCCGCCCTTCTCGATCCCAAGGCTTTGCCGATCAACCTGAAACAGACCGCAGGCCGCCCGATCATGGTCACGGAGAGCTCGTGGGTGTTTCCGAACGGCTACGCCAGCGAGGCGCCGATGCTCATCGCGGCTTATCAGGGATTGACGGGTGTCGACGCTTACTTCTGGTTTGCCACTGGGGACGACGAGTGGACTCCTCCCCAATCGGCGAACGGCTATATGCCTTCTCAGGGCAAGTGGCTCTTTGGCAATCCCGACATGCTGGGCACCTTTCCTGCCGCCGCGTTGATGTACCGAATGGGGTACGTAAAACGAGGCGCTCCCGCGGTCTCCGAGAATCGTTCCCTGAGCGACCTTTGGACTCGGAAGACACCGATCATTGCGGAGGAAGCTTCGTTCGATCCCAATCGGGACTCGGGAGACATCGCGCCCGCTTCGGGAGTAAAGACCGGCGTTTCGCCGTTAGCATTTTTAGTGGGACCGGTTGAGGTGAAGTTCGATGCCGACCCCGCATTGACTAAAGCGGTGCCCATGAACACCTATGCTTCTAATGGAGAGGTCAGATCGATCACAGGCGAGCTTGTCTCGAACACCGACAAGGGATTCGTGACCGTTAACACCCCTTGCGCCCAAGGTGTAGCGGCGTTCTTTACTCGAAAGCCAACTCATGTGTTGGCTGACGTAACGTTTTCCGCGAGGCATAACTTTGGCTCAGCGATGGCGGTGTCTATGGACGGATTGCCTCTAAAAACCTCCAAGAAGATCCTGGTCCAGGTAGGCACTGAAAGCCGCCCAACCGATTGGGTCGAAAAGCCTGCAACCATCACATTGGACGGAGGGAAGTCGGTACAGGGATTAGAAGTTGCAAATTATGGCAAGGCTCCCTGGCGGATTCTTTCTCCTCAGGTAGACGTTATCGTGAAGAACTCAGGGTTGCGGAAGGCGACTGTCTTGGATATGAACGGCAATGTTGTAAACACAGTAGGCATGACAAAGGTGGATGGCGGGTTCAGGTTCAAGTTCCCTGAGAACTCAATGTACGTGGTGCTAGAAGGGTAGAACTCAAACTATGAGAATCGACGCCTCCTTCCTTGGCCGCTGGGACATGACCGTTCATCATCCCGAGGGCGACTTCCCTTCCTGGTTTGAACTGAATGCAGATGGAACTGGTCGGTTTGTGGGCCAGTTCGGTAGTGCGCGCCCAATCGCCAAGTCCAAAGCGAAAGACGGCACGCTCACCTTCTCCCTTCCCAAGCAGTACGAGCCCCGAGATGACGACATGGTGTTTGAGGGACGACTGGATGGCGAAAAGCTGGAAGGCCACACCACTCACAGTGACGCCACCCCAATGAGCTGGACCGCAGTCAAAGCCCCGGCCCTTCCATATCGAGAAACTCAATGGGGCACACCTCTAAGCCTTATCCAGACAGATCTCGCCAACTGGGAGCCCCGCTCGCCCAACTGGGAAGTCAACTGGAAGATCGAGAATGGGTGCTTGGTCAACACCAAGGTAGGCTCGGACCTGATCTTGAACGAGGCTTATGGCGACTTCAAGCTGGTCTGCGAGTACAAGTATCCGGCCGGCAGCAACAGCGGCATCTACTTGCGGGGCCGGTATGAGGTCCAAATCCTGGACGACTTTGGTCAGAAACCATCTTGGGGGTCGAGTGCCGGCGTCTATGGCTTCCTGGTGCCATTGAAGAACGCAATCAATGCATCAGATGAATGGAACACCATCGAGATCGAACTTGTCGGTCGCTGGGTGACGATCACTCTGAACGGTCAAACCGTAGTAAACAAAAAGGAGATTCCCGGCATTACTGGCGGGGCATTGGAGTCGAATGAAGGAGCCCCGGGCCGAACGTTTCTCCAAGGTGATCATGGACCGATCACATTCCGAAAGGTAGAGATCACGCCTTCAGTGAACTAGTCGGACCGCGTGTGCCCTCATGCAGCCCGCTTGGCCAAATAAAAAGAGGATCGCACAACTCTGTGCGATCCCGTTCTCGGAGTTTCGCGTGAGGTCACACGCGATCCGACGAGACCACTACATACCTGGCATCAAGACCTTGTCGATGACGTGGATCACACCGTTCGACTGATACACATCGTAGGTGGAAATGGAGGCGATGCCGCCCTTCTCGTCCTTGATGACGATGTTCTTAGGGCCATTCATCATCGCCCAAAGTTTGCCACCGGCCAGGGTCTTCAACTCCGTTTTGCCATTACCCTTCTTGATCCAATCCATAAGGGTCTTGGAGTCCACTCGACCTGCTACGACGTGGTAAGTGAGGATGCCGGTGAGCATCTTCTTGTTCTCTGGCTTTACCAAGGTGTCGACCGTTCCGTCGGGGAGTAGTTTGAAGGCGGCATTAGTGGGCGCGAAGACGGTCAGGGGGCCTTTGCCTTGAAGGGCGTCGACGAGACCGGCGGCCTTCACTGCGGCGACGAGTGTCGTGTGATCGGGCGAGTTGAGCGCATTCTCCACGATGTTTTTCATCTTCATCATGGCCATGCCACCAACCATGGGATTCTCATCCTTCATCATGCCTTGGCTAGCGATAGCGAACCCGAGCGCGGCGATACCTGCAACTGTTGCGAAAAGTTTCATTTGTTTCTCCTGATAAACCATTGGCTTTGCCCGAAACGCGGGCATTCCTCTTGACGGTTAGTTTCCTGGGCAGCGGCTGGTCACCTCAAGCGCGAATCGCGATCAATTTCTGTTCAATGCGATCAAATGACGTGGATTGGGCAAAAAAAGAGCGGCCAGACGGCCACTTCAACCTGACTTCAGGGACGACACAGAAAAGGGGATAAGTGTTTTGAAAGGTGGGTTGGGCGCGGGGAGCGAACATTGGGGGAATGAGCCACGCCCCAACCCGAGACCACTCTAGTTTTCAGCAAGGCAGTTCTGGACACAAGGCCAGAAGCCGATCATTTTCCGATCATTTTGGGGCTAGCCGCCGGTTTCGATTTGCCAAAGTAGCTCGACCACGCGCTGAACGCCTGCTTTCAGGTGTCGCCGGTAGCTGGCTATGCTGACATCCACCTGTTCAGCGGCGGCTTCTTGGGAACGTGCCGGCTTGATGTAGTACGTTTCGAGGGCTTGGAAAAGTTTTGCGTCTTTGCTGGAGGCGACGAGAGTTTTCGCTTGCTCAAAAATAGCCTCCCTCAGGTTCCTAATGCGCTCTCTTGAATCCGCGTCGGGTGAAACGCGGTCGAGGACTATCCGCGATTTCAGGAGGGGATTCTCTGCTAGTCGAGCTGGATTGTTAAACGTCTTCAATGCCTGAAGCACGGACTCTTCAAAGCTGGACTGAGACAGAACCACCACCTCCTCCGCCTTCACAGTGGGAGGGGCCGCGCCAGCGACAGGGAGTTCCCGTTCGCTCATGAGGGCAAGCCACGCCTTGATCGGCAACGACCGCCAGTCATGCCCGAAAACGCCATAGGTTTTATCGCCAATCTTGAAATCTGCCTCTTTCAGTCTTGGCAACGAGGCGTACTCGAACATCGGCGCGAAGAAATCGGGATTGGCACAGACTTGGAAGTCGTGTGCGAGGTTTTGGGCAGTAAGGGAGCTGAACACGATGGCGACAAACAGCAGGCTCTGGTCAGGGCAAACGTCTTGATATCCCTCTCGCGACATCCAGTAGCGATAGATGAGGGACCTTTCCCCCTGTCGCAAAGGAGCTTTCTCGCTTAAGTAACCGATGCATCGTTTGACCCCAGGATCCTGGTCGATTTCCGACTGCATTGCGGCGGATGATTCGATCGTCAGCAGGAAGCCAGTTATGCCAACCTCCTGAGAGTTACGAAGAACTTGGATATGGGAGGCACCGGATTTCAGCCAGACCTTGGCAACCTTCTCTGAAGCCTCTCCCTCGTACTTGCGAACGATCTGTAATATCTCGTTATGGTCAGATGGCTTGGCCAAGTCCACATAACTTGAACTGAGATCCCAGTTGAAAAAGGGTTTGATCGATGGGTTGTCGCGGTGTAGATAGATGTAGTCGGAGAGGATCGCTTGCTGAGCCAACCCGGACGTGCGCTCCAAGTGGTCGGCATAGTAGGCTCGCGCCTTATCGTGCAGTCGGGCTAGGTCGTCCGGGTTTCGCCATCGAAGCTCCAGTGAGATTGCCTCGCGAGCAAGGTCGTGCGGATAAACGCCGAATGGCCCAGCCTCGATAAAGGTCAACGTCTTTAGCCATTCAAACAGCTCGAAAGAACGTTCGGAGTCGACTACGGCCGCAAGCAAGGCCTCCGAGGTGTTCCTAAGCATCGACGACGCTTCAAGAGCTTGGCGGTGAAGCGGGCTGGGAACACTGTCCATAAACCTCTCAAGCAACAGGTTGATGATGTCGGGATTAGTTTCCGGATCGAACTTGAGGCTCTGATTTTGAGCCAGGGTCTCACACACAAGCGAGAGTGCGAGGGGGTGGCCATGAGTGAACTTGAGGAGGTCCGCAAATCGGTCTGGAGAAACCTCTTGGGAAGCCAAGTACTTCCTCGACTCGTCCTCATTGAAGTTTCGGAGTCCAACAATCTTGGCTAGCCTTCTCCATGCGCTGTCCGACATCCATGCGTGTGAGGGCCTGCGACGCCCCATAACTACCGTGAGAAGGGTGTCGGGCATGCTGGGAAGGAACTCCTCACGGAACCATCCTTCGAGGGTGTGGAGCAACTCGAACGTATCGATGAAGAGAATTGCCCGCTTGGCTGAAAGCACTTTGCGGGCATCTGCAGGGGATGAGGTTCCTGTAACCTGCATCAGGGCCCATTCGCAACTCTCAGGGTTGGGCGGCACGAATCGGGCATCGATCGTGAAGGTCGCGACATCCAAATCTTCGGCGATTGCGGCGAACTCCCGCAGAAGCGAAGTCTTACCGACGCCTCCGGGGCCATACCCGTAAAACAGCAAGAAGGGCAATTCGCGCGCCTTTAAAGCGTCTCGCAAAAGCGCCTTCTCCTCCATGCGGCCAACAAAGTGCCGTCGCCGCTGTTCCTTGAGTCTGTCCGCGAGTGTGGTAGCCAATCGTCCCCCGCCTTTATTATAGGGCTTGCCATGCGGGCAAGTTGCACGAACATGGTCTTAGCGAAGGATTCTTAGGCTATCTGAACCAGAGTGACCAGCCCGAGATTCGCTTCAGCGTCACAATAGAACCTATGGAACGGAAGCCTCCTCAAATGTTAAAGCTAGGCGATCAGTTAAACGGCACCATCGTCAAGCCAATCGGAGGGCGTCGATTCCTTGTGAAGTGCGGTGGCGTACCAAGCGGTTGGAGGGTGGAACTACACACCCTTCGCCCTGAACTCGCTAAAGAAGGAACCCCAGCCACGTTCTGGGTCGCCAAAGTCGCCCCCTTACAAGGCAAAGTGCTGGTTCACGACGGTGACTTCGGGCGGCTGCCGATCAGCGATGCTATGAGGCCAAGATACACGTCGGCGTTGCGGGCGCTCTTGGGTCAAATCGAGCTCGATAGCGAGGTCTTGGCCGATGCGGGTTCCATGATCTCGCGGATTGGAAAGCGGCAAGAAGCAGATTGGCTGACGGTATGGCGTCTACTAGGTGAAATCCCGCCTGGCGAGGCGAATATCTTGCTTGCCGAGGTCAAGTCCTTGAGGATTGCCTTCAAAGAGAAAGCTGAGAATCTAGATCCGTTGCGTGCTGAGCTGAGCGAGAAGTATGGGCGAGTGTTTTCAAAGGCGATTCAGAGGCTGGAGAAGCTTTAGGGCGCCCGCTCAGGGATGGTTGAAGAACCGGTTCGTCAACCGAGCGGCGTGGAAGGTCCGAGGGCTCATGTAAGATAGGTTGATAGGGCGAAATGTATTCCCACCGAATTCGAATCGGCTTCCTTGCAGCTTCATCATTGCCGCTGATCTATGCAGCGGTCGCGCCTCAGCGGGCGACGCCCGGCAAGGCTGAGACTAGCGGCGCCTCTTTTTTCGCGAAGAGCTGCGCTCCATGCCATGGCGTCAAGGGTGAAGGCGGGGCTGGTTTTCCTAGGCCACTGACTGGTCCACGAACGGTGACTGAGCTTAGCAAGTTCATTGCCCAATCAATGCCACCCGGCCCCAAGAAGACGCCTCCGGCGCAGGCCAAGCTGATTGCGGAGTTCATGCACGGAGCCTTCTATTCGCCATTGGCCCAAGAGAAAAACCGGCCTGCTAGGGTTACCCTCTCGAGGCTCACCGTGCGGCAGTTTAGGAATGCAGTTGCGGACTTGGTCGGACCCTATCACCCAGTTGTCCCGTCGACGTCGGGCGGCTTGAAGGGGGAGTACTTCAAGAATCGGGACCGCAGCGCTAAGAATCGGGTTATCGAACGAATCGATCCCGAGATCAAATTTGACTTCGGCACCACGGGCCCAGCGCCGGGACAGGTCGAAGCCCACAACTATTC
>JACMJO010000293.1 GCA_014380605.1 Fimbriimonadaceae bacterium
GGTCGGCAATCATTCCGGCGCGCAACAAGTGGTAAGGATCACTGACGATGAGCGCCTTGCGCATACCCAGATGTTGCAAGATTCCTTTCGCATTCGCCAAGTTTCCATACGTGCTCGTAGAGATCTCTTCACAGTAAATGGCGCGCAGTGGAACACCCTTGGCAAGCGCGTACTCTCTTGCCGCCCGAGACTCTGAGAGACGATCTCCGGCTGCCCTCCCGCCCGTAAAGATTATCCCTTTCACGTGACCATTCTTGAACAAAGTGACGGCATGGTCAATGCGAGCGGCAAAGACAGGTGAAGGCTTATCATCCCAAACTGCCGCGCCAAGGACAATGGCAATGTCAGCGCGATTACCGGAATTAGGTGCCCCTGCTCGCACAATGGCAATCGCCACGCCCACACACCAAATCAAAGGCAATCCAAGGAGCACCGAAGTCCAAACCAGAATTCGCTTCTTGCGTTTGGTCATCCGCCTATTATGTTCATGGCTTGCTTTTGATCCCCCGACACGCGCCTGGATGCGGTGGCGAATGCCGTAGAATCTCCGTCGTATGGTGTTTGCTCGTTCCTTGAGGGACCGCGTTCGGTCGGGCAAGATCACCTCGTCGGTTCGCATCTGGCTGCGGCCCCGCGTGAAAGTGGGAGGGCGCTATCCGCTCTTTCCCGGCTGGATATTGGTGGAATCGATCGAAGAGATCGGGATGGGCGACATTACGGAAATCCTTGCGATCGAGTCGGGTTTTGACTCAGTGGCGGACCTCTTGTCAACGGCAAAGCACGGGCAAGGCGAACGCGTGTTCCTTGTGAAGTTTCGATTCACGTCCTCAGGATCGCAAGAGACTGCGACTTAATGTTTTATCCCCCGACACGGGGGATCGCAAACCATACAAGTCAGATCGTCTTTCATTACTCCCGACCCTCATTCCCTGGGGATCAGGATCGGAATTGTCCTATATACTCGGCTCCATGACGATGCCGCTCAGCGCAATACTCCTGCTCATGCTGGCTCCCCAAGCCAAGCGCGACGCCTCGCCTCATCTCAGTGGCTTTGTCAGTTCGAACGGAGTGCGGCTGCACTACTTGGATTGGGGAGGCAAGGGGCCGACTCTCCTCTTCATTTCTGGCACCGGCGACGATGCCCACGCCTTTGACGACTTCGCTCCCCGCTTCAAAGACCGTTTCCGAGTGCTGGCGCTCACGCGACGAGGCTACGGCAGATCAGACAAGCCTACGTCCGGGTACGACATTCCTAATCTGGCCGAAGACGTACGTGGATTCCTGGACGCGATGAAGATCAGCAGGGTGTCTCTCGTCGGACACTCGGCCGGCGGCGATGAACTCTCCCGTTTTGCGGTGTCTTATCCAAATTGGGTGGACAAGCTGGTCTATCTGGATGCTGGCTATGATCGGTCAGACATTGCCATTCTTGCAAAAGACGATCCCATTCCAGACCCTGGACCAAGCTCCAAGTATCAGGAACTTCACTGGAAGGGCATGGACAACTTCCGCCCCGAGTTCTCGCGAATCAAGGCGCCAGCGCTGAGTTTCTACGCCATCTTCGAGCGGCACTGGGGTGTCGATTCCAAGACTCCAAAGTCGCTCGCCAAACGGGCGAAGGGTTATCTGGAGAGGGTGATCCAGCCCTGGCAGAGAAGGAACATCGAGCGGTTTCGCCGCGAGGTCCGCAACGGAAGGGTCGTGGAATATCGCGGAACGCACCATTACTTCTTCGACGACCCAAAGATGGTGGATCGAGTGGTGGCCGAGATGCGGGAATTCTTGGCGAAGTAGAGCCTCGACATTCGGCAAGCCACCATACGTAGCCGTATCACTTTAGCCTGCCCAAGCATTCATGCCACCACAGAGGAGGAGTTGTGAAGGCATTAGATCAAGTAAAGCTAGCCCCTCCATAGCAGCGTGGAGGATCAGGTATGCGATGATCAAGCATGACTGGATTTCAAAAGCTCGTCACCAGGTTCGTTTCCAAGTCGTTTGCCCAGGCCATGGAGGCTGAGTCGCGCGCCTGGCGCTTCACTTGCACCTGCGGCTGGTCCAGCTCCATTTGGGACCTCGGAGGAATCCGTTACAAGGGCAAAGGCAACAAAAAAACTCTGATGAAATGCCCCGGCTGCGGAGAGAGAAAGTGGTTCCAAATGGTGAAAATCGAACCCTGAGGCAAATCACCCAACCCTTCCCCTCGCGACGAAGGAGTTGTGGAGGCTAGCTAGGGCTGGATACGACCGCAACAAAGGGGCAAACAACACTAGAGTGTAAGATATAGATTCCTTGTAGCTGTTTGGTTGAATTGGAGGGAATGACTTGAAGAGAACCATTATCTTTTTGGCCACGGCACTCGCTTGTGTCGCGAATGCCCAACTGTACACAAATGGCTATGACGCCACGACCTATGAAGGAATTTGGGACAGTGAAACCGGAGGGTTTGGTGGTGGCCGCCGAAGTACGGTAAACACCGCGGCTGGCGAAAGCGTCTATGGCTACGACGCCCAGACCGTTCTCAACAACACAATGGCCGACGACTTTACCGTCACCGGGACCTGGAGCGTGACGGGGTTCAGCTTCTTCCTGTTTCAAACGGACGCAACCGCTCCAACAATTACCACCCTGACAGTTGGGTTGAAGTTTGGATCTGATCCTAATACCGCTTCGACCGTTTTCGCTCCCACGGCTTTTACCGCCGTGCACGATTCGACTTTCCAGACGGTTTTCCGTGCTTTCGATACAAATCCCACGGAGGGGCCCCGCGGAGAGGTCAAGTACAAAATGGCAATGGGCAACAACATATTCCTGATTCCCGGCCAGTACTGGCTTACCTGGAGTGCTGCCGGTAGCGCATCGTTCCCCGGCCCTTTCCAAGCGCCGATCGTTCCCCACAATGCGAGGGGAAACGCAATGCAACAAATGGGATCGGCTAGCTTCTTGCCCTTAGTAAATGGAACGCAGAACAATGACGAGCTGCCGTTCGCGGTAGAAGGAGCGCTGGTTCCAGAGCCCGCAACCGTGGCTGCTCTAGGTCTCGGATTTGCCGCAATTGTGCGAAGGCGACGAACCAGGCAGAGCCAACGTTCTTGATTTTGATCCCCCAGCACGCCCCGTGTTGGGGGTAGAAGTCTGGCTCCGGGCGGTCATCGTCACTCCGCAAAGCCGAACTACTCCAAACTAATCCGAACCAGCCCAAACCCTCCCAACGCGACAAAACACCCATTGATGAAGAAAGCCTGGCAGTGGCTCAAGGAAAGCGGACCCGGCCGATGGCTGGACCTCTTCATCTTCGCCCTGAATCTGTTCCTATTGCCCATGCTGGCGGGATGGTTCAACCACATCATTCAAAGGGCATCGGCCGGCGATGAAGCCGCGGCGAGATGGCTATTCTCGATCGGAATAGCGTTGCTCGTCCTGGCTCCAGCGGGCGCGACCCTGAAGCGGTGGCACGCTCATCAAAGAAAGAATGACGGGCTGAGCGACCCAATGGGAAGCTGCCTATTCAATCCCATCTTCTATCTATGCCTGATGTTTGTGGTCTATGCGGCCGTTCAAGCCTATATCTTTCAGGAGGTCTACGGGCGCAGGGAGCCGACCGCCGAAGTTTTCATGGGTTCCCTCTGTGGCGGCATTACGGTCTGCATCATCCACACGTGGCTGGTCTACCGTTACTTCTCGAAGCCGAAGGAGCCGCCACGCTCGGCGTTCCTGCGCGGCCCCGTCTCAAGTAGGCTGGGAGACGGCTTGATCTGGGCCAACGCCCTGCTCTTCCAGATGTTTTGGAATCTGTTCGTGGATATCGGCTTCCCTCGGGTTGGCAGCGTGGGCGAAGCCTTGGCAAGGGTGCCGCTACTAGCCTTCATGGCCCTCCTCCTCTACTTCCCGCCCAGGATTTTCTACCTAGCCCAAGACAGAAAAACCAGCGCCTGGCTTTGGATGCTCTTCGCCAACCTCCCCACCATCCTGCGCTTCGTAATCGGCGTAGGCAAGTGAAAGTCCCTCTCCTTGTCCCCGGGGAGACAGACTTGATCCCCTGAACCGAACCAATCTGAACAAATCCTCACAAATCCGGACGATCCACAATTCACGATTTACCGGACCCCAATCCAAATTGTCGATCCAGTGTCATCCCATTCGACCAATCAACGCACCTGCCTCGCGGTGCAAGAATAGGAGAACATCAAATGAAATACCTTTGCCTTGGATATCTCGACATGCAAACCTTCGACAGCGCCCCCGAGGCGGTGAAGAGCGAGATTTTGAAAGCCTGCTTTGCCCAGTGCGTGCCGTTTCGCAATACCGGCAAGGTGGTCGAGGAGGAGGGCCTCCAGCACACCAGTCTCGCCAAGACGATCCGCCCGAGGAAAGGCAAACCAACCGTCACCGACGGACCGTTTATCGAAACCAAGGAGCAGCTCGGCAGCTTCTTCATCGTGGAAGCGGACAGCATCGACGAGGCCGTCGCAGTCGCTTCCCTTCACCCGGCGGCGATGTTTGGAGAAGAGTACGGCTTCGGGATCGAGGTGCGGCCCATCCAGTAGCACCGACTCAGGAGCTGAAATCAAGGCCTGAACCTTCTGCCCGGAATGCCCGTAGATTAGAGACTTACTATGGGAACGATCACCGTCGGCGAAGAAAACTCCACCCCTATCGACCTCTACTATGAAGACCACGGCAACGGCACGCCCGTCGTGCTCATCCACGGATTTCCACTTAGCGCGGCGTCTTGGGAGAAGCAGATGCCGGCCCTTCTTGAAGGGGGCTACAGAGTTATCGCCTACGATCGCCGAGGCTTCGGACGCTCGAGCCAACCCTCAATCGGCTATGACTACGACACCTTCGCGGCCGACCTGAATGGTCTCATGGAGAAGCTAGACCTTCGAAAGGCGGCGCTCGTCGGATTCTCGATGGGCGGCGGTGAGGTGGCTCGGTTCATCGGCAGATATGGCACCGGGCGGGTGGGCAAAGCGGCTTTCCTCGCTGCGGTTCCGCCCCACCTCTTGCAGACCGACGACGATCCAGAAGGTGTGCCAGGCCAGGTTTTCGCGGGGATCAAGAAGGCAATCCAGCAGGACCGCCCTTCCTTCCTGACTGGCTTCTTCAAAGACTTTTTCAATGTCGACGTCCTCCAACCAAAGGGCTTGATCACCGAGGAAGCTCTCCGCATGAGTTGGCAAACCGCGATCGATGCCTCGCCCATCGCCACTCTGGCCTGTGTGGATACCTGGGGTACCGACTTCCGTCCAGACCTCGCCAAGTTGGACCGCCCTACGCTCGTCCTAACTGGCGATTCGGACCGCATTGTGCCCGCAGAAAAGGCCGCGAACCGAACTGCGAAGCTAGTTCCCGGAGCCAAGCTGGTCACGATCAAAGATGGCCCTCACGCCGTTAACTGGACTCACGCCGAAGAGGTAAATGCCGAGCTCCTGGCCTTCCTCAGGGGCTAAGACTCCGATCCTTCATTACTCCCGATCCTTATTCCCAAGGGAACACGGGTCGGGAATGAAGAGCTAGACGGGGGCTCCATAGTAATACTCCCGACCGTGCTTCTCGACCATCAGCTGGCCCTTGTTCTTCAGCGCGGTGAGGTTGTTTCGGACCGTTTGAAGCGGGATTCCGGTCTTCTCGTGGACTTCCGAGGCGCTCAGCGGAGCGAGGGCTTCGTTGAGGCAAGCCAGGATCGCATCGTCCGCAGATGGATCGGGAGCGGCTCCGGACTTGGCTTCCAGAAGCTCGAATTCCGTGACCGATCGGGAGAGAATTCTCCAGTCGAAGCTCGCGAATCCTCCTCGACCCTTCGCCTTTAGCCGGATCAGGCGGAAGCCGTCGTCGGTCTCAACCGAGTCCATCAAGATGTCCATGCTAGCGGCGGCGAGGATTTGGCCCGAGTCGGCCATGCGTTCCCGAGTGAGCCCGGCTCCCACGTTCTTGGTGAAGTGGTGGATGACGATGGCGGCGACGTTGTAATCCGCACAGAGCTTCTTGAGCCCTTCCAGGCAATTCCGTCCCGATGTGCCGCCCGAGAGCGACTCTTGGCTGTGGGCTCCATACAGCGGGTCGATGACGATGAGGGACGGCTTGTACCGCTCGATCGCTTTGCGGAGCACCTCTAAGCCTTCGGGCGTATCGATCTTGGGCAGGTCGTGGGCGATCACCAAGTTTGGGTGGTCTTCCCGGTCGCCAAACTTGCTGAGGACCAGTTTCCTCTCCATCTTGGACTCTTCAAAGGCACACCACAAGACGACGCCTTGCTCGGTCTCCTTGCCCAAAAATGGCTCGCCCCGGGTGATGGCGTGGGCCATGGCGGTCACCAGGCAGCTTTTGCCGCTCTTGCTGCCTCCGCCCAATACCACCAGGAAAGATCGGGGCAGCATGTCTTTCACCACCCATTCCACGTCCAGTTCCTCATCGTCTCCCAGGTACTCATCGGCAGGCACGAAATATGATTCCCAACTTGGCTTCCCTAGGGATTGAGGTTCGGGAGTAACGAAAGAACGTTCATTACTCCCATATGTTTTTATGGGAGTGGGATCGGGATTCAGGAACTTCCTTCCCATAGGCCCAAGCCAAGATATTGCCCAGCTCCTGCCGGTCGATGGGCGGCAAGCAGACTTCGTCGTTCACCTTCGCCAGCCTGGGCATGGCGTCCGTCATAGATACCGCCTTTGCCAGTTTCAAGGCCTCTTTCACGAGGTAGCAGTGCCGACTTCCCTGCTCCACCTTGCCGTCTACCGGCTCGATCTGGTCGATGGCTTGAGACTCGAGCCCAAGCTCGCGGAGGTCGTGGAACGGCAGGTTGTCGAACGGCTCTCGTTCCCACTCTCGGATGAAGCCGCTGGGATGGGTGGTGGGCGGAAGGACCACCAGTTTTCCGTTGCTCAGCACGTCTCCCACGGCGTGTCCGTTTGAGTGGAGCTTCCCGCTGGGTTGATAGCCCTTGGAGCGGTAGAAGACGTGATAGCCGCGTTGGCTCTTGGCGGTGGGCAGGGTCTTGGCAATGGGCGACTTCGCGGCCCAGGACAGATAGGCGATTTGGTCGTCGAAGTCCAGGCAAACCAGGCCGTTGCTGACTTCCCCACAAACCACCCCCAGGCCGTTTCCATCCGACACCCACCTTTCCACGGTCTCGGCATCAGCGGGCTGCTGTTGGTAGCACAGCCAAGGAATAGTCGGGAACTTGCCTCGATGGGGGATGGGCACCAGGCTCCATCCCAAATTCATGTATTGAATTTGTTTCACATATACATAGCACGAATAGTAGACATTTGTAAACCATGTATTTTGACTTTTTGTAAATCCCGGGCTTTGTTCCCTAGGGAATGAGGCTTGGGAGTAATGAGGCCGATGAGGAAGCTCAGCTCTTCAGGGTGCGCCCAAAAGCAAAAAAAGGCCGGTTGGCTAGCGTCCTTGGTGGAGACTGTCAACCGGCTACGTGTTAGTTTTTGCGTTGGACGCGGACCTACATGAAGTCCGGTCTCCTTGTTTTGCTCTTATTAGAACGCCAAACCAGCTCGCAGCGACGAAGGAATTGGCTAAGTGACCCAATAAAATAGGTGAAACTCCTTCACGTACCGCAAACGTTAAGAAACAAAGATGGCAAAGAACTCGATCTTCCTTCTGATGAGCCTAGTTCTGTTCTTGTTGACGATGATTGAATGCGGACACGGAGCTCTCAGAGAGGAGCCAACCGCGCCTCTCGCCACGAATGGTGAGGCTCCAAGGGAAACCCATAATGTGGGAGAAGTCGGAGCTGACGGTCACCTGGCTATCTGGGTTAGCAAGCGTGGAACATTCGATGTCCCTTTTCTGCTTGATGACGACTTTGGCGTGATGCTGATCAACGAGGGAGGAGAAAAGCATCCAAGGGCCCTGTACGTGGCGGGGTCTCGGACCAAGAAGAAAGTTTGGCAGACCCACGACTTGAAGGAGTTTCAGCGCTTGGTGGATTCAATTCCAAAGGGGGTCAGAGTCCGGGAATACGACTCCTGCACGGTCAACCTAGGATATGGATTGCCTGCAGGCGTACGGGAAGGATTTCAGAAGTCGCTGCAGAGACTTAACCTGAAAGGCGATGATCGCAACATCACCTGCATTTGCGGCAGTCTTGGGTAGCTAAAGCTGCTGGGAAAGGCGCTGATGGGATCACGTGAGGAACGTGAAAATGAGCCTAGTTGTCCTCCGTCTCATGCCCAAGCAGGTGTCGCACGGAATACGCTTGACCGGTGTGATAGGCCACGTGGAACGCCTGATACTGCACCAGGTTTCCCCAAGTCCTCCAATAGGGATGCGGATCGTCCTCGCCCTTCTTGGCCAATACGGCTTTGGCAGCTTCATGGACTTTGGCTACTTCTTCCAGAACCTGGGCGGTGGTCAAATCTAACACCACTTCCTGATCCACATTGGTGAGGTAATACCGGCTAGCCTGATCCAGTAGCGGGCTCTGAATTGGGAGGTCTTTCAGATCGGGCCGGTCAGCCCCGTCTCCCAGCATCCATACCGCCTGCCCATACGCGATGTGCCCAGCAAGCTCGCCGACACTCAACAACCGAGGGTGCGGCCGCTTCCAGAGGTCCTCATCCGAGAGCCCTCCGAGGGCGATGGCAAATTCACGGTGGCCCTCATCCAGAGCTCCGATTAGAGGTGCAAGTGTAGACATGCAAAGGAGTGTATCATATGTCTACATGTTTTGAAAGAAGTGGTTCGGTCATCTGTTAACCCGACTGGGGTTTCGGGAGTTCAACTTACCGAGCCGCGTTCTTCCGATATTCAAACTTCCCGATCCTCAATCCTCCGGCCTCCAGAGAATAGAGGGAGGTTACGCTTTGCGCATCGACCGGTGAGGAGTCGATCTCCGTCCACCTGAGTCTAACCTGGCTCCCTTCCACGTTCCAGCGACCTTTGGATTGCGATCCGTAGCCGCGATACTCAAATGTGCCGTTTTGCTTCAGATCGAAGCGGACGGCCCTAACCGAGCCATTGAGCATCCATGTTCCCGTGACCGTGCTTGCCTTTAGAACAATAGGTTCGTCATCCGAATGCGCCTGAACCAAGCTGACGAAGAGGACGGCGACGACCAAAAGGAACAATTTCTTCATGTAAGAGATGGGAAGAGACCCTCAAGTCAAGACGCCACCACCTCCCTCAGCATCGCATCTGCAAGCCAAATCAGCTCAAGAACTCAACGATCTTTTCCAAACTAGGGTGGTATCCCGCCGACGTATCCACAATCAAAGTCGGCACATCGAGTTTTGGCGGGATGTACTCCTCCCCGGCTGGCAGATGAGGATGGTAAGCGAGCCGCCGAGGATCGAGGCTTTCCCTTTCTACCCTCCGATCAAACGCCAACTCGGCCGGGACCTCGCAGATAACCAAGCGGATATCTGCTTGCTCCCGCAAAGGCTCTAGTCGAGGAGCCCAAACTTTATGCTGAAACGCCGCTTCTGCCATCAAACTCGCACCTTCCCGAAGCATATGCTCGAGTCGCGAAAAGAACCGCTCGTACACCCGCTGGGTGATCTCCCCGTGGGTCATCGTCCCAGCCTCGTCGGTGCCCATGAAGGCTTCCTTCATCTCATCCCGACTGACCAATGGAAGCTGACACTCCTTCGCCAAGGCAGTGGCCAAAGTCGACTTCCCCGAACCGGGACGACCGGCGACTACTATCAACTTTGGCAATGACATGGCGTGATCTTATCCCGCTCCACATGGGCTTTTCCTCTCGTCTGTAGGTTCGATGCTTTCCGCCGTAATCTTCACCGCCCTTATCGCTTCCCCACCCAAAGCCGCCCCCAGCCTAGTGGGAGCCTGGACCGTTAAAGTCCAGTTTAAAACCGGCGCATTCGCCAGCGTGAAAGACCTGGAGCTGATGATGGTCTTCAACCAGGGCGGAACCATGGTCGAATCTTCCAATTACGACGGCGCTCCTCCCGTCCCACCGGCCTATGGAATCTGGCGGAAGACGGGCAAGAATCGGTTTGAGTCGAAGTACGTGTTCTACAACACCAAGGCTCCCAGTAAGTTCGAGGACATTTCGGGTGGAGGCGGCTGGATGCCAGCGGGCAAAGGGATTCTGCTCGAGAAGATCGCGTTGGCTCCCAAAGGCGACACCTATAGATCGACCATCACGCTCAAGATGTTCGATAACAACGGCAAGCCAGCCGGGGACGTTTGGGAAGGGGCTTGCACCGGAGTTAGGATGAAGTTCTAGACTTCAAAGAGCCTCAATCCCAAATCCCAATCCCCTGGGAATGAGGGTCGGGAGTAATGAACTAGCCCGCGTCAAACTGCCGCAACAACTCTTTGGAAGCCTTGGACTTCCAGGCTTCGGTCAACAGATCCTCAAGCTCCTCCGCCGACCAATCCGCCAACCGCACGATCACCGCGGGATAGCCGTTGTAATGGGGATCATCCACAAACCTATCTTGCGCGGATCCAACCAGTAGCTCCTTTGCCGCCAACCCTGGGACCGAGATGACGAGCACCTCGTCGTTGATCACGCGAGCCTTTTTGGGATCCACCCGCTCCGCCCAGGACCAACAGAACCCCTTCCACTTCCCTTTCACTTCTACCGAAAAGCCAAATCGCTCTTGCCCCTCCACTGCTCCAGGCAGGAGGGAGGCGATTCGTCGAACATCGTCTTGGGTAGCCACTAGAAATGCATCTCCTTATCTCCGTACAGGGTTTGGATGTAGTTGATCTGTCCCTCATGGTAGACCATGTTCCAGTAGGGATGGAAGAGCCCATCGCCCAGTACAATCTTGCCCCAGGGCGCATCGAATTCCACCTCCAAGTCCTCATCCGGGACCGCCATCACCACCTCGGCATATTTCTCCGCGCTGTCCAGAAGAAGGCGGTGAAGCTCAGGCAAATCGGTGGCTTTCCAATCTGGAGCCTCCGGCAAGTTCTCAAAGCTCCGGGTCGGGATGATCTTGGCAACTCGCGAGTTCCCGTGAATGCAGTCGGCGAGCAATTCGGAGACACATCGACCGTTGTCGAGCGGGATCCAAGTCAGCCTCTCGGAAGGCATCGCTTTGGTTGTCGTCACAATCGACGTCGCTGCATCCCCCACTCGACGGGCCAGCAAGCTTTGAACGTTTTGCCGCATTGTTCCAGTATCCTCCACTCATGAATCTGTTTGGCTGGCTAAAGCGTGATCCGGAATCGAAGGGAATGGCCCCGGGGCGAGCGGTGGTGATTCCCCACGCTCCCAACGTTGAGACCATCTCCAACTCGGTCGAGAACAACTCAAGTGCGGATTCGGTCTCAACCCTCGGCGTCACGGTTCGGCTCCTAAAGCCAGGAGAGTCTGCCCAATCCGTTGGTTCCCAGTATCCTCGGTTGCCAACGACCGGTCTGATCCGCACTTCCCCGCTGCCAGAAGGTTGTCAACGGCTTCATGTGAACGTTCCCAACTGGATTCACCTGATGGTCCGCCAGGAGAGATACATCCATCGAATCCATGCCGACATTCCAGTCTGGGTAGACCCTGCCAAGGACCGGATCTGGCGCATCGATAAGGAGAAGCTGATCGAGGAGATGGAACCTCTTCGCAACCAGGCGATCGAACTCTGGGAGCGTTATGGGATGACTGGCGGCGATCCTAGTATGCAGACCTTTAGCGCCGAAGGCGATCTTGGTGGGCTTATCGGGGGACTTTTGGGAAAGGTGAGCGAGGTTGCGCACGAGGCTTCAAACATTGCCCAAGCTCATTCCCAGTCCAAATCCGACTTTTTGAAGCCGGACATGTCGAAGCATCCTCCCGTCGAGGGCGTCGACTTCAACAAGTGGGTGGAAATCTCCGTCGCCCTCACGAAGAATCGGGTAGCTCCTCAAAACTACAGCCAATTCGCGGAATCCCTAGGCGCACCTGCTGGACGGTGGGAAGAAATCGACAAAGTGTGGAACCAGCGAAAGATGACTGATTGGAAGTTGGGCACGTTGTTTGGTAGCGAATACGAAGCCGCGATGAAGAGGAAGTAAGCTCGATCTGATGACTGTCGACTTTCTGGATGACGACGAGTCCCTGGAAGGCTATGCCCGCACGGTGGCTCGGGCATTCGTGGATTACCCATTCATGTTCAGAGTATTCAAGGACACGCCCGGATCGAAGGAGGATTGGATCTACGAGTTGGCCATAAGATCCGCCAAGGCTCGTCATGCTTCAGGTGGAAGGACTCTCGTTGTCAGAGCTGACGGCAAGATCGTTGCTGGGGCAAATGTTGCCGTTCCAATTTCTCCCGGCATGGAAGTCAGCCCTGCTTGGTTTGAAGAGTTCCTCCATGAAGCCGGACCGACCGCCCACGACTTCTTTACGAGGTTCATCGCGGTTGTGGAATCGGTAGAACTTCCCCAACCCAACGTCTATCTGGTCATGATCGGAGTCGATCCCAACTTCCAAGGCCAAGGGGTCGGGAAAATGCTCATCGAAAAAGTGATGGACATGGCTCGGGAGGTTCCCGACTGCAAGGGTGTTGGATTGGATACGGAAGACGAAGTCAACGTCCGTATCTATGAGCGATGCGGCTTTAAAGTTACGGCAGAGCGCCAAATCGACGATCTGCCTGTTTACGTTATGTGGCGGTCTATGGAATGACCGCGATATCGTCGCCACCGTCAAAGCTTATGGGAGTCAGGGCCCCATTTGTGAGGTTCGCCCGGAACAAGCCCTCACTAGCTACGACATAAGCTTTCCCATCAGACTGATCGATCGCCATCCCGGCTCCCCCGCTTAGGTCAACGCTCGGCGGCCCTAGCGTAAAGAAAGTCGGATCGGCGTCAATATCTGCGCAAGATAGTACGAAGTCGCCTGCCCCGTAAGCAAAGGTCCACCCATCGCTATATCGCCGAGCAAGGCCGAAGATTCCGATACTGGTGTCCAAATCAGTCGAGGTGACTGCTCCGGTCGTCGCGTCGATTCGGTATCGGTTGGAATCCTGGTTGATGAAAAGTAGAGTGTTTGAGTTGGGCAAGAAGGTCATACCGCCGTTATGGGAAGACAGTGACATCGGAGCGGCAGAGATCAGGGTGCAGGTTCCAGTAGAGACATTCACTGAGTACAGGTTCATATCCGTGCCCATCCCAAACATTTGGCCGGTTCCCTGATGGATCGCGATGTTGCGCAGATTGCCGTTTAGAGCAACAGTTGAGCCGACTTGTAATCCCGTACTAAGATGTACCTTGCGAATACTGATCGGATTGCTAAGGACATAGGCGTACTTGCCGAGCGGATCAGCGCCACTTCCGCCACAGTTAAGGGAAGCCAGCAAAGCAAGGGCAAGCAAAACAGAAAGGGCAAAAAGTCGTCTCATAGATCAAGAGCTAAGATACCCCTGCCTACTGATTTCTACTTAAACGCTTGGGCAAGAAACTCGTTCATCGGACGGCAAGCCCGCATGTGCTCCATGATGAATTCGGGCAGATCGCCACTCAGGACACGCTCAGACCGATGCTCGGCCCAGTAGTAAAACTGTTTGTTGTAGATCAGCGGCTGTTTCTCGGCCGCATCGCGGAACTCGGGGGGAAGAATCTTGCCGGCTTCGCCTCGAACGGCGAGGAAATACTGGTGGAACTCTTTGGCGTTCAGTTGGGCTAAGAATTCGGCAGGGTGGGCGGCCAGGAAGCGGCGGATCGCCATGCATTCTGAGGGCTCCAAAGCGTGGAAACCGCTGGCAACGCCAAAGCCTTTCGCGGCTATCTGGACATAAAGACCGGGGTGAGTATTTTGCTTGGCCCCTTGCCTCGAAATCAGCATGCCGACGTGGGTCTTGTAAGGCGACTTGTCGTAGCTTAGGCGCGTGTCCCGGCCCATCTTGAACAAGGCCTCGTGAGGTTGCATCGTGATCTCGGGATCGATCTCCTGCATTCTGGGGATCAACTCAGCGGCTAAAGCTTTCATCGGCTCGTTAACAGACTTCTCGTAGCGCTCCCTGTTGGCGGTAAACCATTTGCTGTTGTTGTTGTCTCCCAAATCCTTTAAGTAGTCGAGGATGTCCTGGGTAAACCAAATTGCTTGTGATTTTATTTTCAAAGGGTTTTGACTCTGTTCTAATAGCAGTTAGGCTCGCCATGCAAAGCACGACGAGCCTCTCATTCGATGACTAGTCGCTAATTACCAGCGACCGCCGCCACCGCCACCGCCACCTCTCGAATCCGAGCTGCGATTGGTGCCTTTCGGCTGGGCTTCGTTCACGGTAAGCGAACGGCCCTGGAAGTCTTTCTCGTGCATCTCAGTGATTGCGGTCGAGAGTTTGTCCTCATCGATATCCACAAATCCGAATCCGCGACCATCGATCAAACGAGCGTTTGAGGAATTGTAAGCGGCGAAGTGCGCTTGAAGGGTGTCTGCCGTTGCCGAATAAGGCACGTTGCCGACGTAAAGAGTTTTTGTTGCCATCTGAGGCCTCCTGTTTTAGGGGCGAGAGGATTCTCGCACGGTACGTAAAGGAGAAGGCGTTTGATCTCGAAACGGAGATTGCCAAATGGCGGGTCTAAGAAGCGAGAAAGAAGCGATCTGAATTCGTAACGTAGACATCATACCACATCTTTGCGGTATTTGTCTCGGGCTCGTCCCCGTCGGGGAGACCGATTTGCTAACCTATTGAAATGGATCCTACGCCGCCGCCCGTCACGTCCCAAACCTCGCCCTATCCTCGGCCACAGCTTCAAGGGGACGGGCCTGCTTGCCCTCGGTGTTCTAGCACCCAGACCAAAGAGGTCAAATACACTTGGTGGGGCGGCGTACTAGGGCCTAAGATGATGAACCTCCAGAAGTGCCAGTCGTGCAAATTCCAATTCAATCGGAATACGAGGAAATCGGTGGCTGCGGCAGTCTGGGTTTACAACATCGTGGTGCTGGGTGTCTCGCTTGTTATCATCTTTCTGATCAGGAGTGCGTTTTAGGCCCTATTCAAGCTAAGACCGGCAATTTGACCCGCGATCTTCTGTGGCTAGCTCGCGAGATGGACTCGTACCAGTTGAAGATCGGCAGGTCGTCATCTCGGGCCATTTCCACCTCGTAAACCTGCGTGCAGAGGTCTTGGAAGTCGGTGAATACATCTCGTTTCCAATCCGTCGCCATCTGGGCGAATGACGACTTATGCAGGTTGCCCACCTGATACTTTCTGCCAAATCCGAACTGCAGCGGCACAACCGATCCATCCTGCTCGATGACCAACGGGCTCAACATATCGGCGAGCGGTCTTGATGTCGCGGGAGTTCCGCACGATTCTGCATAAACTCTGTCCGCCGCCGCACGAAGCAGTTCTCGGTCAATCAGATCGATCCTAATCGCTAGTTTGCTCCCTACTTCCGCTTGAAGGCGAACCGTTTGTAGGTAGGCAAACGCTGTCTCAACCTCGTCTGGTCTCTGTCCCGGAAGCTTGGCGAGGCCTCTCCCCACTTCTTCCAAAGGATGGA
>JACMJO010000294.1 GCA_014380605.1 Fimbriimonadaceae bacterium
ATTCTCATTTTCTCCATAGCAGCTTTCGCCAGTTCCGCATAGCTCTTCTTCTGCTCAGGAGTAAGGATGGCTTGGATGCTTTCGCGGCGCTGGGTCTGAATCTTCTTCATCTCACCGCGTAGAGCTTCTTTGTCGCCATTCTTGGCTTTATCTTTAAGGGCCTTAAAAGCGTCCTTGGTCTTCTGATTGAGTTGCTCGATCTTGACCTTCTGCTCGGAGGTTAGGGCCGGGGTAAGTTTGGCCCAAAGCTCGGCTTCAATCTTCTGCAGACCCTTCTGGCTGCCCGCTCTGCCTTGCTTGCCTTGTTTGCCCGCAGCACCCTGGCTACCGTTCTGAACGCCGCCACCGGCTGGGCCAGAGGCTTGAGCAAATGCGCTTGCAACCAAAGAAGCGCCTAAAACTGAAATCGTTACAAACTTGAGAATTTTCTTCATCTTCAACACCTTTCCTGGTCTCGGAGGGAAGAACGATAGGGCGCCTTGAATGTTCAGTTCTGTTTCAAGAACTCGGTGGCTTGGGACTTATGAACCAGTTCGCGAATCGCATCCACTCTCGCATCGAGGAATTGGTCGGCGGTTCCCGTGAACGAAAGCTGACCGTCTTCAAGAAAAGCGATGCGGTTGGCCACTCTAAACACGCTCGACACATCGTGGCTGACCAAGATCGCGCTGATTCCCAGCCTGTCCCTGACATCTACGATGAGATGGTCGATAGTGTAGGTCGTCACGGGATCAAGGCCTGTGGTGGGCTCATCGAAGAGGACGAGCTTGGGTTTCAAAGCAAGGGCGCGGGCGATACCCACCCGCTTTTTCATGCCTCCGCTCAGCTCTGCGGGCATCAGTTTTTCCGATCCCTCCAAGCCGACAGTATGGATCGCATCTCGGACCACCTCGTCATGGGTTTCCTTAGGTTCTTCCGACCATCTCTTAACGCCAAACATCACGTTCTCCTCGACGTTCATGTAGTCGAAGAGCGCGGCCGACTGGAAGACCATGCCCATTTTGCGGCGCGCTTTCTCCGTTTCGCGGTGAACGTCGATGCCATCCACTTGGATCTTGCCCTTCGTTGGGGTGATAAGGGCGGCGATGCATCGCAGAAGTGTTGTCTTCCCTCCGCCACTGGAGCCCATGACGGCGAGGATCTCCCCGTCGGCAACCTCCAAGTCGATGTCGCGCAAAACTGGCCTACCCTCAAAAGCGTGCGACAGGCTTTGAATGGAGACCATCGTCTCAGTATAGCTACTCCCATTTCCTGCCGGAGGCTAGGCACCTTGGCGTCTTAGGCTGGTCGGACTGGCGGCAAAGCGTTGCGTGAAGGCGCGGCTGAAGTGGGACAGGCCGGTGAATCCAACGGCGTTGGCCACTTGCGAAACGGGCAGACCTTGCTCGAGCAACATCAATCGAGCCTTCTCAAGCCGGATCGCGATGAGATACTTGTGGAACGGGCTACCCGTCGTCTCCCTGAACAGAAACCTGAAATGCGACGTGCTGAGGCCCAGTTGCTGGGCCACAATGACGTCGCTCAAATTCTTGGCGTAGTTGCGATCGACGATGCCCATGGCCTTGTCGATCAGGTGAGCGGACGGAGATTCTGGGCCAGAGAATAGGGGCTCAGCAATGCTCTCGCATTGGGCGATGACCTCTTTCGAGATTGCCTCTTTGCAATCGAGCCGATCCAGTTTGCGAGCCGTATCCAGCTGAACCCGATGCAACTCCCTCGATCCGCCCGACTCCAGCATCCCCGCGGTCACGACTGCGAGAAAGGTAAGAGCCTGGCCACGAGCTTCATCCAGATCATTCGCGACGGCGATCCCCGCCTCAAGCTGTTCCAAGCTCTTAACGAATCTACGGCGGTCGCCAACGCGGATGATCGCGCTGACCTCTCGGAGGGGGATCAAGCCAGATTTGCTATGGAAGGGACAACCAGCCTTCCTCTCCAGTTCAATGAAGATGCCCAGGATCACGAATGAAGCCGGACTGCCAAGGTCTCTAAAGACAAGGTTGCGAGCTTGGGAAATGTCGGGAAGGTCGACCGTAAGCCGGTCTACTCTATAGACGATGTCATCGAGTTCGGCTTCTCCACAGGTGGCAATGCTCGTCCCATCGCCACTGACTCTTTGGATGGGCTGTCGGTCCGACGCATCGCCATAGTGCCGACCCTGTACAAGGTCCTGTCTAAAGACCATTTCCCGTTCGTCGTGAATCTGCAACGTTGCCCCGAGCGTTCCTGCTGGCTCGACCTTGGCCTCGGCAAATCGGGCAAAGACGCCAAGAAGCTCAATGCGCCTGGGCGCGCCCGCAAGGCCTTCCAGCTTGCAATCGAGCGAATACGGCAGAGACCTCGCCGGGTGACTCCGGTTAGAGCCGCCGTTGCTCATCCAAGCAAAACCTGGCGACAACCGAAGTTCGGGAGGCAAATCTGAATTGAAGCGCACTTCGACTGTAGCCTCAGTGCGCTTCAATTCAAGCGAATGGTATTTCGACTCCGATTCGAGAAACCCTTTCATTGGTTTGCCCCTGCCTTACCTACGGCAAGGGAAGCCATTACTTCGACATCGACACCGTCGTATGGGGCAAATGGCCAAAAAGGGACTCTCGCATGCCTTGTATTCGAGGGCTCACAAGCTCGGCGTCTCGCTGATAGAACAGTGGCACCCACGCGATGTCGGCAAGGACGATATCCTCGGCTTGGGCGTAAAGCGACATGCGGGTCGCATTGTCCGGTTCAACATCCGCCGCTTCGGTCAACCTGTCAACTTCCGGATTCGAATAGTTAAATTTGTTCTCATTGCCGTTGGTGTTAAAGAAGATGCTGAGGAAGTTCTGGGGGTCCAGATAGTCCGCGCCCCACCTCATGTGATAGGTTGGCAAAGTCTTCTTGTTGTAGCGATCCAGGTACGCCGCTGTCGCCATCGGCTTGATGTTGATGTTGATTCCTAAATTCTGCTTCAGGTCGGCTTGGACCGAGGCGACGACATACCCATAGTCGGCTTGCTCGGAGCGATGATACATATCGATGGAAGGAATCTTGCCTTCCCAACCCGACTCCTTCAGCAGAGCCTTCGCTTTCGCGACGTCGTAGTCGTACTTCAAAATGTTTTCGCGAGAGCCCTCAACGCCGGGAGGGATGATGCCCGTGGCGATCTTATTGAAGTTGCCGAAAACGTCCTCCACTAATCGCTTACGATTGATCGCCATCGCAATGGCTTGCCGG
>JACMJO010000295.1 GCA_014380605.1 Fimbriimonadaceae bacterium
AGAACGATGCGTTGTCCATGATGGTTTGGAAGAACCGACATTCGCAGGTCGACGGCTCGGCCATCGATCTCAATTCCAAATCGCCCGTCTTGGGGCATTCGGAACTCAACGATGTCCAATTCGGCCATGATCTTCAGCCGGGTAGTTAGCATCGGGAGGATAGCCGTTGGAATCTCTCTGACTTTCCGAAGATCTCCGTCTACTCGGAATCGGACCTCCACTTTCTTCCCTCGGGGCTCCACATGGATGTCGCTCGCTCCTAGCCGGATCGCGTCGCTGATGATCTGGTTCACCAGGCTAATGACGGGACTGGATTCAGCGTCTTTCGCGTCGGCTTCGTTGACCTTTTCCACCGGCCTCTCCGGTGAGAAGTCGTTGATAGCCTCCATCACTAGCTTGTCGACATTGGTGGAATCCACTTTGTACTTGCCGTAAGCTTCCTCGATAGCTCGCACCAGGCGGTCCGAATCAACCAATACGGGATCGATTCGCATTCGGGTCATGTTGTGCACGAGGTCGATCGCATCGACATCGAGTGGATTGCGCATTCCAAGCACAAGTAGGTCCCCACGAATATCGACGGGAAGCACTTGGTATGTCCGAGCGACGTTATGCGGAAGGCGCGCGATGGCCGTCAGACGAGCAGGCTGCTCGTCTAAGCGCCACGGCGAAACGCCCATCTGGGCCGCCAGAGCGTTGAGCAACTGGTCTTCAGAAATGAAGCCAAGCCCCACCAAGATGCTGCCCAGCGGAGCGGGTGACTCTTTTTGGACATCCAAACCCTGTTCGAGCTGTTTCTTGTTAACCAGCTTTAGTGAGAGGAGCAATTCCCCAAGACGCATGCGATGTGAAGCCATACCAGGCATAGTTATCGGTACCTCAACCCGGTTTGCTACACGGTTGGCACGATAAAACATGTCGACAAGTTCGCGCGTCTTATGAAGGTAGTGATTGTCTTCACCCTCGTCGCCCTCGCATTGATGGGCCAAGATGCCAAACCGATGCCGCTCATCCATGCTACTGCGCTAGCATCGGTTGGCGGACGCGTCTATGCCGGAACGAGTTCTGGCGAAGTCCACGTTTACGATGCTCGCACCCGTGAGCCCGTCTCAGTCTTGACTTCAGAGCGAAAAGGGATCGTCAGTTCGGTCGCAGCATCCTCGCGAGGGGTTGCTTGGATTATCGGTCCTCGTCCCACCTCGATACGGGATAAATTTGCCGCCCAAGCCGACGTTACCGCCCAGGCTCTGATCTTCCAGACACCTGACCAACGGACGTACACCATCGATTTGAAACCCGCTGGCGTGGATCGTACGGTAAGAGCCCTTTCCTGGTTCGGGCCGCGCCTTTGGATGCTGGGCGATTTTGGTGCGGCATTCTACAATGCCTCGTCAAGCGCCATTGAGCTTGGCAGCACATTCCTTCCAAGTTCCGTTGCCGAGGAAGTAGCCAGGTCCAGGGTGTGGGTGCATGAACCCTACTTGATGACCGTAATGCCGGTTTCTATTCGGCGAAACCCCCGTTCGCTTGGCTCACCGTATGTGAGTTTGTTTACCGTTCATAAGCTTGATGGCCAACGATGGACCAAGGTCGGCGGATTTGCATCGAACGCCTTTGACGTCGAACCGGAAATGGAATTGAGCGTGGGAGAGGACGGCCGGATTCCGTCTTCAGCAAAATTTTCCGTTCTGAGCGAAACGGCCCACTTTGATCCGACGGGAATCGCCGCTGTGGAATCTACCGACCTCCTCAACGCTCCGATCTTCAAGGAGAATTGGGAAACCACGCGACAACCTTTGCCAGGCTGGTTTGGCGAATCCTCTTGCCCTGACAATCTCTGGGTCCAAGTATTCGGTGACGATCTTTGGTCCTGGAACGGAACGGCCCTCCTCAAACAGAGTCGGACGAAACATGAGTCACGGGCATTCCTGCCTTGGAATGATCCGCAGATGCTCCTTAATGCGTTTTTGGCAGACTCAGCCGGAGTTTGGGTAGCAACCAACGTGGGCGTTAGAAGAATTGATCTTGGAACCCCACAGAAGCCGCTCGGCTATGGTGGGTTCATCGCAGTTCCGCTCGGTCCGCTGACTGAGAAAACCGACGTGAAGAGCCTAGACAAGATCGTCCGCGAACTCTATCGCTGGCGATTCGCATTGGCTGAGCTAGCTGGCAAGGATGGCGCAAGGTTGGTAAGCGAAATATACAAGTCGGTGGGCTTAGTCATCCCTGCAAACGCCCAAGGGATCATTAATTCACTGCATGCAATTCCGGTTCAAGACGAGCTTCGGGTAGGAGACGTCATCTTTTCCGCAAAGAGCCTAGCAATCTATATCGGCAACGGAAAAACGGTCGAGGTAAAGGACGGCGTGGTGCAGAACAGCACGGTTTGGAATCGGCCATTTGCGATTGTGCGGAGGTTTGTAAAAGCAACTAGCGATACATCACCGAAGCAAGCAGGTAATCCACAACGTACACAAGCACCATCGAAATGACGACGGCATTGGTAGTGGCTCGGCCAACGCCGACTGCTCCGTTCTTGGTTCTTAGCCCCTGTTGGCAAGCCACCAAGGCTATGATAAGTCCAAAGAATGGCGCCTTGGTCATGCCTGAAAGAATGTCGCTGGGCTCTGTGAACTGAACGACGGAGTTCATAAACGCTCCTCCGCTTATGCCCTTGGTCATGGCGATGAGGTAGCCGCCAAAGATTCCCGACCACATTCCAATCAGCGCCAAAATCGGCATCATGGTGATGCTGGCGATTACCCGGGGAATCACCAAATAGTTCGTGGGGTGGACAGAGAGCATCTTCAGGGCGTCGATCTGCTCGGTAACTGCCATCGAGCCGATTTGGGCGGCCATCGCCGATCCGCAACGGGCCGCGACCATTAGGCCGGCCAGAACTGGCCCGATCTCCCGTGTGACCGTCAGTCCGACGGTTGCCCCGACGAATGCGGTTGCCCCGTATTCGCTAAGAAATTGGGACAAGTAAAGCGACAGAACCGCTCCAGCAAAAAACGCGGTCAAAGCCACAATTGGAACCGAAGCAACCCCGATGAACGCCATCTGATCAACGGTTTCGCGCCATTCGGTCGGTCGCTTGAATAGTCGGCGCAGGGCATCGAAGAAGATAATCGAGACTTCGCCAACGAAGACGAACAGGGCATGAAACGGCGAACCGATAGATGCAAACGCCCGCGTCACCCCCCTGGTCGACATGGAGTAGACGTTACCCAGCACGATCGCTTCGGCGCACCTCCTCGATATGGTCTTGGGTTTTTGAGACCGTAGGAATCGAATACTAAGACGATCGACGGATACCGCCTGCAGGTCATATCGCTGAAACTTGCTGCATGGATACGATCTCGGCTATCTCAACGTTCT
>JACMJO010000296.1 GCA_014380605.1 Fimbriimonadaceae bacterium
GCGCCAACCGTACGCAAAGGACCCTCGATTCACCGCCGAAAAGGCTGAGCAGTATCTCAAGTCCACCGGCATCGGAGACACCGCCTTCTATGGCCCCGAGGCCGAGTTTTTCGTTTTCGACCAGCTTCTTTTCAATATCGATCCCCACAACAGCGGATACAAGATCAAATCTGAGGAGGGTCACTGGACTTCCGGCGACGAAGATTCTCCAGGCTTCACCACCAAACCCAAGGGCGGCTACTACCCCTGCGCCCCGGTTGACAAGCTCCAAGACCTTCGCACAGAAATGGTGCTGAACATGGAAGCCGTCGGTATCGACGTCGAGATGCACCACCATGAAGTCGCATCGGCTGGCCAATGCGAGATCGACATGAAGTTCGACACGCTGACGGTTATGGCCGACAAGCTGATGAAGTACAAGTACATCGTCAAGCAGACCGCTTACCAGCACGGCTACTTCGCTACCTTCATGCCCAAGCCCCTGTTCGGCGACAACGGAAGTGGCATGCACGTTCACCAGTCGATCTGGAAGAACGGCGAAACTCAAATGTACGACGAGGCCGGCTATGCAGGCCTTAGCGATATCTCCCGATGGTATATCGGCGGCCTCCTCAAGCACGCGCCCGCGCTTTTGGCCTTCTGCGCACCGACGACGAACTCATACCGTCGCTTGGTGCCAGGGTACGAGGCCCCGATCAACCTTCTCTACTCCGCTCGAAACCGCTCGGCCTGCATCCGAATCCCAATGGTAAGCAAGTCGCCGAAGGCCAAGCGAATCGAGTTCCGAGCGCCTGATCCGATGGCCAATCCCTACCTGGCCTTCTCCGCCCTGCTCATGGCCGGCATCGACGGCATCCAAAATCGGATCGAGCCCCCCAAGCCGCTCGACAAGGACCTCTACGAGCTCCCTCCTCTGGAGCGAGCAGGAATCGCCCAGACTCCAGGCTCACTGCGAGCAACGTTGCATGCGTTGTTGGAAGATCACGAGTTCTTGCTGAAGGGCGACGTCTTCACAAAGGAGCTAATCGACAGCTATGTGGAATACAAGCTGCTGAACGAGTGCGATGCGGTCGACTTGCGACCTCATCCGTATGAGTTCTATTTGTACTCGGACGCTTAACGCATCTGGACGATTAAACGCGGTGTTGGACATATTGGCCAATACCGCGTTTTGGGTTGAACTGCTTGATTAAGGTTGGATGGTGAACAACTTCTCGCCAATCACAACTCGACTGCTAGCCGCAGCGATCGACTCAACTCTTCCAGTTACCGTCGCCTTGATTTTAAGCACTTCCCTTTTCGCCTTCAATCCGATCAACTTGGCTCGAATCTCCTCGATTCGCTTTGCCTGGTCGGGATCAGTGGAGTCCACTAGCTTGACTTCCAGAGGCTCCATGCTTACTCCAGAGGCGGTTCCGTACACTACTTTTCGCACGCGCTTTTGCTCAATCGTCGAGGGAGTCTCAGTGCGCTGACTTTCAATCGGAACCTTTACCTTCGATTTCGCTTCCGTTAGCTTCGTGCGCACGGCTCCCAATTGCGATTTCAGCGTCGCGAGCTGGGACTTTAAGTCGGCAAGCTCTTTCTCAAGATCGGCCTGTTTTTTCTTGGCCTCAACGACTGCCGATTTCGCCGCTTCGAGGTCTTGGGCTGCCTGTTCTTTGGACACCAATCCGGCATCGAGCTTGTTTTTGGCGATCGCGCCCATGTCGTACAGTTTCTGAAGCCTTTGACGATCCTTCTCTGAAGCCTCGTTCGCAGTCTGCGCGGGTTCCACCGAGCTTTCGGCTAACGTAATCGCTACCGTAGCGTCCTGCAGTTCGGCATTCTTGCCTTCGATGTCGATCTCCTTGTTGAAGGACGAAGACACCAGTTGGTCTGCCTGCTTCTCAAGCGCACTTACTTCTGGCGCCGCAGATGGAGTTGTGGCCGCCATCGTCTTCGGCTCGATAGGGCCCTTGGCGATTGGTTTGCTAGGCATTTCCCAAATAACTCGGGGAAGGCTTCCGATCATGCCTAGCATTCCAGAATCGGCAACGGCTTCCTTGGTCCCTAGCTGAGCTAGTTTCAACTCATTCTCAAGTCTTGCAACCTCCGCCTCTAAAGCTGGATCGGTAAGGACAAGCATCAAATCGCCAACCTTAACGTGGTCGCCCACTTGGAACTCCGAGCGTTTCACATCGGCCGCCCAAAGACTCTTCAGAATGGTGGGTTGCTTGACGGGCTCAAAGTTAATGGCACGAGGAATCGCCAATGCCACAATGAGCGTCGTCGCGAGTGCAAGGACGATAGCCGGGCCTTTGTAAGGTCGCAGATTTGATGCAGATTGAGGCATATACTTCCTTGTAAGCCATCATGCGCCATATTGTTCGAATTTCAAGAATCGCTAGGCCGATGGTCGGATTCGCTGGGCAATGGCTTCATGAGTCCCTTGCCAGGCGATCATGGTCGCAATGATCCCATCGTGGGCCGTAGGAAGTCCGCTCGCATCTCCGGTTTGCATCGCCCTTGCGAACTCTGAGTACATCCCGACGAAGTTCTTTTCCGATGCGCCCGGAACTCTTTGGTTCCCTTGGCCATTTCTTAGTTCCAGCACGTAGCCGTCACGATCATAGCGAATTACCCCGCCATCTCCAATCAAATGGTAAGTGAATGTGTTGACTGGGTCCTTGGCGGTGTGGCAGAAGGTGAAGC
>JACMJO010000297.1 GCA_014380605.1 Fimbriimonadaceae bacterium
ACGCCCGTAATCTGCGCCGTGGATTGCAGAACACCTAACTCTGTTCCAAAATCGATGAACAGCTTGTAGGCAGGCTTTCGAGCCTCGGGAAAAGTCTCCGCTTTCACGATCGTTCCCACCCGAAAGTCGACCTTCTCAAAATCTCCATACTCGATCATGGAGAAAACCTACCCGCCAAGAAGCGATCTGGTTGCGCCAAACCCGACGGCACATGCGGCGATGGTAAGGATGACGCTCCCCGAGACATATAGCACAAGTGATCCCCACTCCCCGCGATCGATCAGTCGCAGAGACTCCCAAGAGAACGCCGAGAACGTCGTGAAGCCACCGCACAATCCAACCGCAATGAAGAGCCGATAGGCGAAGTTGGGGTTTTGCTTAAGCTCCCAGGCAAAGAAGATGCCGATCAACAGGGACCCGATGACGTTGATCGCAAAAGTTGCCCAAGGGAAAACCATGCCTCCACGTTGCCCCATCCACTCCCCAAACCAGAACCGTAGATTTGCTCCGACAAAGGCTCCGACGCCCACCCAAAGCGACTTAACAAGCGCTTCCATGAACAAATTGTAGCCATTGGGGCACAAGTCTTAAGAAAGTTGGACCTAGCGCTATTGGAAGTTGGTAGAACCACCGCTAGACTGAATCGTAAGAACATGGCGGAAACCAGTGAACGCAACGTGGCATCGCCTGCGTCTCCGCTTCGAGGGAGTATGAGATCTTCGTTTGCCGGCATCCTATTGTTGGGGCTTGCGGCTATGGCCGTCGCCGATCCACGCGACTTCAACGTGAACGCTCGCCCGATCTTTGAGAGCACGGTGAGTTGGGCGAACGCGCCGATTGCAGTTGAGATCGAAAACAAAGGGCCAGACGCTCGTGGCCAGCTCCTGTTAAGCGATGAGGGCAAATCGACGCGATACCCGATCGAGTTGCCCACTGGCTCCAAGAAGAGCGTGATCGTATATCCGACGAATTCTCCTTATGGTATGCAGCCAGAGTTGTTCCTTAGCACCAATCAGGGGCGATTCCAGATTCCTTACGTCCCCAGAGGCTCGTATTCCTATGGCAACACGGCGGTGGTTGCCCTGATTTCCGACAATGCGGGCGATTTGGGGTTCTTGAAGCAAACCCAGTCCGCGTCGCCTAACGCACCTCAGAACTTCCTATCGGATGCCTATTGTAAGCCCGAGGATGCGTCGGACAGACCAATCGGATATCAAGGTTGCGCGGCAGTCGTGTTGGGCTCCGGATCAGATCGGATTTCAGACGGATCGGTCAAGGCTCTAAAGTCGTACGCGCTAACTGGGGGGACCGTCATCTTCATTGGCGGAGCCTCGGCAACCACCCTAAGCGACCCGAGATGGGCCGACTTTCTTCCTGCCAGCGGATTCAAAACCAGGAGCGTGGGCTCTTCAAGGACTCTTGCCGACATTGCGGGTAGGCCATTCTCAGAGTCGCTCACCATCGCCGCGGGAACACCGATTTCTTCAGCGAAAGTAAGGGCAGATGGCAACGTTCCCATCATCGCGGAGCGAGGATTTGGAATTGGAAAGGTCGTGCTCTTCGCGTTCAATCCGTTTGAAGATCCAGTCTCCAGGTGGCAAGGCAGACAGCGGCTGTTCTTGCAATACGTGCGCGGTATCGATCAACAGAGGGCTACCGGATTTCTTAGCCAATTCGACAGCACAAACTCGTACAACCAATACGATCGGTACGGCGGCTCAGGAAGCATGGCGACAGCCGGTGGACCTGGATATGCCTACCCCATGTACCAAGAGCGACAAGACCCCTTTAGCGTCGAACTGCCCAAGGCATCCAAGGTGTTTTGGATTCTCGCGGCCTTCTTTGTCGCTGTTGTTCCATTGAACTTCCTTGTCCTCAGGAAGCTTGGGAAGGGTGAATGGGCATGGCTATCTGCGCCCGTCATCAGCCTAGGCTTTGCCGGAGTCTTCCTAAATCAAGCCAGTGACCTCTACGCAGCCAGCCTCTCCACCGCCACGAGGGGCGTCCTGATTGTGCAGGAGAAATCGTCCGAATCGATGTTCGTCGGCTCTACCCAGATATTCTTCCCGAACGGCGGGACCTATGATCTCAAGATGGAGAACGTCGATCAACTGGGCACGGGCAGCGATGAACGATACGCCTACGGCCGGGAGCAGAATCGAACCCAACTCGATCCGGTCGATACCGGCTCGATCAGGATTCCCGATCTGCGAGCCGCTAACTTGGCTTTTGAAGAGATCGGCTATCGCCAACGATTCGCAGACCCATTGAACATCACGTTCCAAAAGTATCCTGCGAACGGGGGCGGCACGGAATTCACCGTCAGGAACGTTCGGGGCCACACATTGCAAAACGTCACTGTAATTGCCCGCGGACAGAGGATTTCGGTTGGAAACCTTGCGATTGGACAAGCACGTAACGTGAAGATTCCGAAGCGGCCAGAGGTCATCCAAGATCAAGGCGACTTTCTTATGGGCTATTCCCTCCGGCAAAACGTCTGTATCGTCGCCGCCGATATTACGGGCCTCAAACCAGGGCCCCAACTAGGCAAGGAAGTAGCGGGGCGCTCAAGCGTCCGCTTGGTTTATATTGCCCCGTTCACGGCAGGAGGCGCTGGGTAATGAGCCTGGTCAAGACCCTCTTCACGGAGAACCCGATGATGATCGAGATCACGCGATTTCGACGAAAGTTCCTTGGCGGCGGAGCCAACGCCCTGAACTCCGTCGTGCTCGCTATGTGCGGCGTGATCTACATCGGC
>JACMJO010000020.1 GCA_014380605.1 Fimbriimonadaceae bacterium
AACAAGGTCCAAGCACACGTTCGCAGAACCGTCGTCGTTCGCAACCAAGACAAACGCGGGCGGCGAGTTCGCGGGAACCTCGGCGGGAATGCCTAACGGGCCAGGGTAAATCCAGATTCCAAAGTTGGGCTTGGCATCCAGGCGATCTATCAAGTCAGGAGAAGCAGAATCTCCCGGCCCTCCCTGGAAAGCCGCCATCGAAAGAACCTCGCCACCGGCTGAGAATCCCATCATGCCGATGCGGTAAGGATTCAGGTTCCATTCCTTCGCTCGGGATCGCACCAATCGAACCGCACGATACCCATCGGCCCGTGCGTCCTTCTCAACAGTGAGGCCAGAATCCTTCTCCCTTGCTAAGCGGTGCTTCAGGACAAACGCAGTGATGCCCAACTTCGACATGAACTCGGCTGGTTTGTGTCCCTCTTCACCCACGACCAACTCTCGATGTCCTCCACCCGGAACCACGATCACCGCCGTCCCGTTGGCCGTTCCCAGGATGGGTTGGTAGACGGTTAAGGACGGATTGTATATGTTTCCAACCGACCAGGGATTTGGTTTGGTTTCGGCTTCCTTCTGTCGCGATTCCGAACCCGGAGCCCCATTTGGCCACAGGTGGATGACCGGCTTATCGTTCTGGGAAGTTGAGATCATGGCAACGATGCAAAGGATGGCGCTCATGCTGGAAAGAGGCTACCCTCCCTCAACTCAAACTTGGTTCCACCGCCTTTGCGGATAGCCTGTCCCCAGCCATGGGGCGTGCTGAAGAAGAAGCGTCCATCGCTTTCCAGGGTTGCCTCGCGAGACACCGCATCGTACCGCAATCCCGGCAATGCAAGCATCAAGCCATACGAAGCCATGGCGCGGGCGTAGTGCGAGCCGCATTCGAATTCATTCCAGGGATTTCTACGGGTTCCATCGTATCGGCGGCGAATTCCGTTCACAATGTCCAGCGCTTCCTTTTCCATTCCATCGAACGCAAAGTGGGTTGCCACCTGATACTCAATTCCCGTCCACACCTCGTCGGAATACACAAACGGGAAATGAGGCCGACCGCCGTTCGGCCAAGAACAGAGAATCAGACCCGGCTCATCGGCAAAGGCATACACGCGCTGTAGATTTTCATGATCGCCGAGCGGGTCTTTGAAGTTGTGGCGATACATGGCTTCCAAAGCCTTGTGCACCAATGCCGGGTCGACCAGGTCTCCCAACCCCGCGACCGTTGCTGATAGTTGCCCAAACAACTGATCGCTGAGGCATCCCTTTCCATGCTGATACTTCGGCGCTGAGGCATCGTCGTAAGCTCGCTCCTGTACGAAGAATTCGCCATTGAAGAGCCGTTCCTCGGTCAGTCTTCGACCACCTTCATACAGGTCCCGGTAGGTGGTAGCCGTGGCCACATCCCCCAAGTGAATGCAAATCTCTTCGCCCGCCCTCAATGCGGCTAGGTAGAAGAACTGCGTAAGCGGATTTGGCCCCTGGAAATTGATGTCATATGTGTTGTGCTGTATCTCCCCATCCACCAACCCATCTCGATCGCGATCCCATTGCACCCACGCGTACTCTAGTGCCCTTTTCGCGCTGGGCCAGAGTTCGCGCAGATAGCTCTCATCGCCCGATAGTCGCCAGTCTCTGTATAGCTGGATCACTCCTCCGAGCTGTCCGTCGCTTGCTGCATGCCAAAGGGTGGATTCTGCGCCCAAGGGGATCATCACTCGGAAGTTCAACGCCCCTTCTTGGCCCACTGGACCACAGTTGAAGGAATGCTTGTACTCTGCCCGACGCATGCTTGCCTGCATCTCCGGGAACAGATAAGCATGGGCTAGGGCATAGTTCCAAACGTGCGAACAGGTCCCGGCACAGCATCCTTGGTCTGGCCCACAGCCTTCCCAAGCCCAGAACGTGCCGTCCTGCAATCGCAGAACCGTCGGAGTATGGAGGATGCTCGCGGTTGCGCTCACCGACTGCAGAACCTCGGTCGGGAGAGTGGTAGTGAATAGAGCCTCTTCAAACGCCAAGGTTCGCTCAGTCAGTGAGTCGTAGTTTTTGAAGAAGTCGGTGGCGGCATCCTTCGCGGTCGGCCATTGAGTGGCGTAGAACGGGGTCCAAGTGTGATCCTTGTAGTCGCCGCCGTCCCAATACTTGATGCTGGTTGGGAATACCCACGAGATCAGGAATGGAACCTCGACTTCTTCCCCAGGAGCAAGCGAAACGACTGCTCCTAGACTTCCGGCGGCGCGATCCGTCCCCGCTCCTAAAGGTCCACCCTCTAGCCGACCCGTTTCCTTGAAAGCAGACCAAACCGCCTGAAGCGAATCCCACCATTCCCGCTGATCCCATTTGGGCAACGCCGTGACATTCTCCCAATTGGTGCTCAAGGCAACCGTTCCCTTGCTTGGATGGTTAGGGGAAAAGCGATCATTGGAAAAGCGGATCCCTCGACAGCCTTCCTCCTCAAAGAACTCGCCTTTCGCCTGATCCTTCTCGCCAGCCACCTTCCAACCAATCGGGTTTGTCATGGTCCAGGCCAAGGTCGCATCGACTCGAACGTTGCTTATGTTCTTCAGTCGATACACCAAACAAGCTCCTGGGTAGCTGGAGGAATCGACGTCGCCGGGAATGAACGGGTTGAATGAGGCTAACTCAACCTCGAGGGGCAAATTTTGCTTGTGAAATCGGACCCGGGCAAACGGAAATGACCCCGCAAACTCCACCGAGTCAAAAGCGGGCAGACCATCCATCTGCTCAAACATGTTTCCATGTCCATAGGTCCATGGCCCTGACAGCTCACCCGCAAAATGGGTCATTCTTGGCCCCTGTAAGGCCAGTAGACGCGCGTCTGCCTCTTCTGCCATCATCCAGATCATGGGGAAGGTATAAGGCAAGAAAGTGCCCTTGCTTGGGCGACCGAAAATCTCCCAGTCCCGGAGATTCCCGCGCCCAACGAGGCTCACGCAACCGGTTCCAAAGCCCCCAAGAGGAAACGCGATCTCCCGTAGATGCTCTCCCCGAAATGTATAGGGTTCAAGGTCGAATGTCGGGCGGAACAGGCTCATTGCGGCGCGAGATTACCGCCGTTTTCGCGCCGCCGAACGATATACTCGAAATGAGGAAGGCTCGTCGGAAAGACAATCCTATGGTTAGCATCAAGTTTGCATCGAATCAACCTAGCGCTACAGAGATTGCACTCGCCAAACGCGCGATCGAAGAGGACGGGTTTGTGGTTCTAGAGGATGTGGTCGATCTGGGACACATCAGCCACCTACGGGAACGCACACTTGAGGATCTCGAGAAGCTCTTGGCCCGCACGGATGCGCCTTTCAACTGGACCAAAGGGAACATCCAACAAGATCCACCCCGATTTGCCCCTTACCTCTATCGAGATGTCTTGGTGAACGATGCCGTCATTGCGGTTAGCAAGAGTGTCCTGGGGGCCGGGATGCGAAACGGCTTCTACAGCGGCAACACCGCCCTGCCAAGCGAGTCTCGCCAGCCGGTCCACGCCGATATGGGTCAGCTTTGGCCAAATCTAAGGGTGGGAACTCCGCCCGCGCTACTGGTGGTTAACGTTCCATTGGTAGATATGGGACCTGAAAACGGAAGCACGGAGATTTGGCCGGGAACGCACCTGGACCCCGAGATCGCCATTCAAAACGGAGACATCGAAGTGCCTGACGCTCGGCTCGATGAGCAACGGAAGATTTGCCCTCCTCTCCAGCCTCGAGTGTCCGCCGGAAGCGTCGTGATTCGAGACATTCGTCTGTGGCATGCGGGTATGCCGAATAGGACAACGGAGCCTAGGCCGATGATTGCGATGATTCACTCCGTTAACTGGTGGCCGGCTGGAAAGGTCCAGTTTTCCAAAGGCTCGGAGGAGTTCCTGAGCCACCCCGACTTGGAGTGGGCGGTCGAGTATATGGACCAAGAAATCGACCATATCGCCGGCGTCCATGGTTACAAGGCTCCGGCTGAAGTCTAGGAAATCTCCGTTATCTTGAGATTCAAATCAACAAGTCCGGCAACACTTGCAGAGGAGTTAGGAGAAACAATCTAGGCATGATTTCCGCCTTGATGCTCTTGGCTGCGGCAAATGGCAACCACGCCCATGCCTGCGAAGCCTTCTTGCCAGCGTTCGACGAAGTCTCTGCACTCGCTATTTCCGCAAATGGAAACGATCCTGATTCTGCGCCAGTTGAATCAAACCCTGCAGAGACCAATCTATCCAATTTGCGGCAGATGACCTTCGGTGGCCAAAACGCCGAAGCCTACTGGAGCGTCGATGGCAAGAAGATAGCCTATCAGACCCGGCAGCCAGGCTATCCAGACGAGCAGATTTTCACCATGAATGCCGATGGCTCCCGGAAGACGCTCATGAGCACGGGCAAGGGTCGATGTACGTGTAGCTACTTCACCCCGGATCAAAAGTGGATCTATTTCAGCAGTACTCACGAGAAGAACGAGGGTCCACAAAAGGCTCTCGACATGAGCAAGGGCTACTTCTGGATGGTCAATCCCGATTTTGCGATCTACCGCCGACCTGCTGACCCCAAGAAAAACGACTTGCAGCGAATCCTGCAACTGCCGGGCTATGTGGCGGAGACCACCGTCGCTCCGAATGGCAAATACATGACCTTCACGTCCAATTATGAGGGCGACCTGGAGATATACCGTGCCGACTTGGATGGCAAGAACCTCAAGCGGCTGACCAGCGAAGTTGGATACGATGGCGGGCCGTTCGTCAGTTGGGATTCCAAGAAGATCGTCTACCGCCGAGACCTGATCGAGAACGACAAGGAACTCGAAGAATACAAGGCCCTGCTGAAGGAGAACCTGGTTCGCCCGAGCAAGCTTGAAATCTGGATAATGGATGCGGATGGATCGAACAAGAAACAGGTGACCAACCTCGGCTGCGCATCCTTCGCCCCGTTCCTTCACCCAGACGGAAAGCGGATTATCTTCGCCACCAACTACGGCGATCCCAAAGCGCGAGAGTTCGACCTCTGGCTGATCAACGTAGACGGCACCGGCCTCACCCGCATCACCAAAACGCCTGACTTCGATGGCTTCCCAATGTTCACTCGGGATGGTAAGAAGCTCCTTTGGGCGTCGAACCGGTTTGGAAAGGTCCGCGGCGAGACGAACATCTTCACCGCCGACTGGAAGAACTAGAACCTCACGATTTTGCGCGTTGGTAACCTATCGGAATGCCGACCGAAATCAAGCTTGAAATCTACGACATGTCCCTTCGGCTGCTTCACCCGCTGGAAACTAACATGCGGGAGGCCGAAAAGGAGATCAGCGCCCATGTCAACAACGGTTGGCGGATCGTGTCTACTGACTGGAACTCAAGCTACTTCAAGTACCTCGTCATGTTTCAGAAGGACAGCTAGATCCGCCCTTTGCCTACGACCTACAGCGGTAACCGTCGGCCAAGATCGTTCGAACTATTTCGACCCGTTAATCCGCTTCAACTCGTTCACCAAGAAGTCCATATTCATGAAAGGATCACCGCCCGTGCGCTTCCAGCGGACGCAGCCCTTTTTATCGATCAGGATCGTCGAATGAAGCTCGATCTCTTCAAAATCGTCGTACGAGGCGAAGCGCCTGGCGTTCTCATGCGCGGTGTCGGATAGAAAAGTGACGCCCACTTTGCCAAGAATCGCGGATTCTTTCAGTTTGGCGGGCGTCGCGCTGCAGACCGCAAGCACCACCGTATCTTGGGCCTCGAAGTCGGACATTCGGTCATTGATCGACTTGAGCTGACCTACGCAATGGACGCACGCTTCGCCCAGGAAGAAGACCAGCAGCACATTCTTGCCTGAATAGTCCTTGAGCTGGACTGGCTTCCCATCTACGTTTAAGACTTGGAGAGCGGGCGCCTGAAACGGTCGCCAGTTCATGGGTCCCAGGGCATCAAGGTCTTTGGGTCGATAGATTCGCTCCGGCCTCGGAGTCTCGGCGATTGGCTTGGCCGCAAGTTTAAGCTTCCGGACATCATCCAGCCATCTTAGATTTTTGTCAGCTTGCGACCAGACGGCTTCTAGTCTCCCGGCATAGTGGGTTGCCCTCTCCACATTGCCTGAAGCATGGTGCGCAAGGGCAAGACCCGAAAGGGTGAAGCCATCGTTGGGTTCTTCCTTCAAGGCTCGCTCATAGCACTCGATGGCCAACTTGTTGTCTCCTCGCTTGCGATAGTCGTCGCCAAGGAGCCGGATAACTCGCCAAGGGCTGCTGGGTGGATCCCCCCCGACGTTCTTGGCATCTTCCTCGGCGGCATTCAAAAGCGCCTTCTGCCCTTCCAACAAGTGTCCTTCGGACAGGGCAATCATCCCTTCGGCGATGTTCACGGCTTGGTTAAGGAATCGGGTCTGATCCCCGCTGGGGTCCTTCGCAGCGGCGGCAATCTTCACTACCAACCCCTTCAAATCTTGAAGCCGTTCCTTCGCTTTCCGGAGTTTGCCCAAGCCATTGAGGGCAAGGGTCTCCGTGAGAGCCTGCTCGAACTTTCCGGAGTCGTGGTTGATGTTCCAGGCAACTACGCCCGGGGTCAGAATCTGGTCCCATCTCTCGAACTTGACGAGAGCTCGCACCAGGGCGGCGTGGCCCTCCATCGTAATTCGGCCCATCTCTTCTGGGTTATATTCGGGATCGCGTGGCGCGGCGAGCATATCGCGCGCACCCTGGAGCGAGGCTTCCGCCATTCCGAGTTGCTCTTGGATATAGCACAGGTAGTTTCGATTGTGGGGGTAGTTCCAGGTCTCGAATGGCAGGGCGAGCCGGTCGTTCATGTAGCGGAGCTCGATCCGGGTCGCCGAATCCATCGCGATCGCGGCCTCGTGATACATCCCGATCTTGCTATAGATGTGGCCGGGCATGTGGAGGGAGTGGCCGATACCGGGGGCGGCCCTTCCGTAGAGTTCGCAGCTCCGAATGCCTTGCTGGGGCGACGCATAGTCCCAGTTATGGATGGCCGCATGGTGAGCGCCCGGATGCATGGGGTTCTTTGCCAGCACTTGTTCGATCACCAGCTGATTGGCCAAGGCGCTGCCCGCACCGATATTGAAGAAGGCAAGGTTGGCTTTCGCTTCGAGGTCGTCTGGATACTTGATCACAATCTCTTGAAGCTGATTGGCGAGGACTTTGGGGCCTTCCTTCACTCCCGGTCCGGTGGCCTTTTCCCAGGCCTCGATGTACATCCGCTCTCGATCCATGACTCTGTCCTTTCGACGGACGGCTTCCTTGAGGAATGTCTTGTAACGTCCGAACTCTTTGTCGTCGTACTCGGGCCCGCCCACGGTGAACCAGCTGAATCCACACCGCGCGAGGCTCCAGTACGCCATCGCGCAATCGGGATCGAGCTTCAAACACCATCGGAATGAGCGCTCGGCTTCCTCGAACCAAAAGGAGTGGAGAAGGGCGTTACCCTGGTTGAACCACTTTTGAACTTCAGGATTCTTGGTGGTGATGGGGAAGGGAGCCTCGCCCAGGCCCTCCATGACCCATGGCCGCGTCCGCATACCTGAGTCGAACGCCGACCCGTGTTTTGAATGGCCCGGATCGTCGGCGGCGAATGCAATGACAAAAACCAAGATCAAGAGAAGCGCAACAAACTGACGCAGCATAATTTACGCGCATCATAGCAGGGTGCTTCGAAGTTCGGAAGAGTGAGGAATTCCGCTGAGGTGCTTTCTGCTTTTGATTGCTAGCTACGGTAATTTAGGTTCAAGTTTCCGTAGCTATCTATAAAACACATCGTTGCCGTAACACTGCAATGCCGAAATGCCGCAATGCCGTATCCGTGACTTAGAGGAAAGCCCGCCATAATCCGGGAATGTCCTCCGAAGACGAATTACGGAAGCTGCACGAGTCGAATCGACAAGGCTGGAACGAGGGCGCTCAGGCCTACGAGGACGACTTGGAGGAACGGATCGAGTTCCTGCAAGCGGGTGGCCAGAACTTCTGCCCACCCGAGTTGGCCTATCTGGCTGACCTTGACAAGTGGTGCTCACTCGCCATCCACCTCCAATGCGCCGGCGGGACGGACACGCTGAGCCTGTGGAATCGGGGGGCGAAAGAGGTTATCGGGATCGACATCAGCGACCGGATGATCGCGGTGGCTCAAGCCAAGAGCGACGCGATCGGGGCAAATGCGACTTGGATTCGGTCCGACATCTTCGACGCTCCGAGCGAATTCGACTCAACCGCGGACCTGGTCTACTCCGGACGGGGCGCGGTGTGCTGGATTATGGATTTGGACCGGTGGGCAAGCGTGATCCACCGGTTGCTCAAGCCAGGGGGCAAGTTCTATCTGTTTGAGGGCCATCCCGTGTCGGACCTGTGGACCATGGAGGACTCGACTTACCAACTCGATCCGGACTATGGCGACTACTTCCAGGAGAAGACGATCGAGTCAGTCGGTTGGCCAACCACATACATCGGCGACCTCGGCAAACCCGAGGAGGAGCACGCGATGAAGTACGAGCGGGTCTGGCGAACGGACCAAATCGTTAACGCCGTGATTGGGGCCGGGCTTCGGTTGCTCAAGATCGAGGAGCATCCCGACCTCTTCTGGGACCGGTTTCCAAAAATGGATGCCGACCTGGTCCGTCGAACACCGCAAACTCTCTCGCTATTGGCAGAACGGCCAGCCAACTAAGGCGGAGGCGGGATGTTGCCGCCGCCATTTCCTGGGTTCCAAGTTGGCGGCTTCGCATTCTTGTATTGCTCGCGAATGCGGGCCAGGGCATCCTCGATCTGCTTCTTGACGTCGGGAGGTAGCTTGGATATCTCCATCGCTTCGCCTTGGTAGTTCTTGTCGGTAAGGTTGAGATTAAGCGTGGCGCGGCGAGTGAACTGCGCCATGAACGAGAACTGCCGCTGGGTGCCAACCCGCACTTTTGCTAACTTGCCACGGGGATAGCCCGGTTGATTGCGCCAGGGGAAAAACTCAGGGCGCTCCGATTGAAACAGTTCGTGAGCCAAGCCATTGGCATCGTAGGCGCTCTCACCCCAATAGGTCATTTGGTTCGAGCCATCCGACTCTGGACGGCCAAAGAACTTGGGCTCGTTTGTTTCGCGGATGGTGAGCAATTCCGTGCCGGTAAAGCCGTTCGGCAACACTTCCGTTGGCTCTGAGTCAAGGCCTCCGCCATAGATGATGCCTTCATCCGACTGCATATCCGCGAAGTCCTCTTGCTGGTAATTGATCTGCAATCGGGGCCACGGAGAGTCGAAGACAACGTGCCTCATGATATCCAGCTGGGCTGGCTGCAGGGCTCGGAAAGGTACGGGTTGGCCGGTCTTGGCAGCTTGTCGCTGATGCGGCGTTAGGGACCCAAAAAGGCGGAGCGTGTCCCAATCGCCCCCATACTCCATGCCTTGCCTGAGGATGCCAACCATGGAAAGCAGGAACATCGGCATGAAATCCTCTTCCTCTTTGCCGCTTCGAAAAGCGAAGGTCGCTCGATTGTCCAACGACACTCGGCCTTCTTTGACCGCTTGCCGAAGGTACTGGCCAAGGACGAATCGGTCAGATCTCTGGGCCCGCGCCGAGGATGCCACCTGGGGCTTCAACACCAGCCAACCATCCTTAATCTCGGACTCCATCATAAGCCCGTTCATGCTCGCCAGAAAGGTTGCGGGCTTGGCCGCTCCCTCAGCGATGACGCCGGTTCCAAACATCATCATGTCCGTAGCGGAGCAGACGATGTTTAGGCCTTTGATTCGTGAGGTCTCGAAGATGGCGTCGGTGGCTACAAAGGAAAGAGGTTCGTTCTTATCGGGATTGATCAGAATCTCCCGAATCTCGGAACTAACCTGCATGTCCGGCTGGCCATTGTTCTGCTGGGCGCTCTTGTACATCGCCTGAATCGAATCTTGAATCTTCTTGCTGATCCCGCTGAAGGTCATCGCCTCTTCAGTGGCGGAGGTCTTTTGAACCTCTTGAAGCTGCTTGTTGTAC
>JACMJO010000298.1 GCA_014380605.1 Fimbriimonadaceae bacterium
ACCGTCCTCGACTTCATTCACGCCTATGTGCCCACGCCGGTGGATTACCGAGGGTCCAGTGCAAAGATGTGGGAAGATGGAAGGTGGGAAGAGGAACGTGGGTTGGTCTATGATCCAAATGACTTATCAATCGAAGCGCGCGGTGATAACCTCAGGACTGGGTTGGTCCCATGGCCCAAAACCGGCAAGGAACGTCCTGAGGCAAAAAAGCAGTGAGTTACCATAGAATTCATGAGCACCAAAAGACATGAGTTCGACCGTAATCGCAAAGCCAGATTTCTATTGTTGGCCTTTGCTTTGGTGATAGTCACCACCCTAGTTTTGGGATTTCTGTATAAGCGTACAGACTATCCCCGTTTCGTGTTTGTTAGGCAAAGTGAGCCGTTGGAGGAAGGACTTGCTGATGCTGTTGAAAGCAGAATGCCAGGATCCGGAATGATTTCTGCATATCAAATCTATACTTGGCAGGAGCCTTTTGCTCCTGCGTCCGCTCGCGCCGAATCTGAATTGAGGCAAAAGGGATTCTCCCGGAAGGCACAAAGCAACGTTGAAATCAGCTTTGCAAATGCCGATGGAGCTATCATTTCTGTTAGGGCTGAGCGGAAAGTGTCTTCTTACGGAGGATTCTATGGCCATGAACCCATCAACACGAACTGGGTAACTGTTTACTGCATCCAGCCGCTACCTAATTCCTGGCTGAATAGGGTCAAACTATTCCTACGGGAGCACCTTGGTCGTTTGCACGAAACGTCCATCAGGATACGACTTACGAATTAAGGCAAAGGGTCGTCCCCTTGAGGCATATCTCACCAAGAGCAAGAATTGTCCTCTATTTGCACTGTGTGGTCCTGATCTACTCCGTTGCACGGTGGCTATGACTAACCCAGACCTTCCCATAAAACTCAATCTAATACCGGATGCGGATACCGCTACAAGCGTAGCCTGTGAGAAAATAATGAACCGAGCTAGACTTGCCAGTGCACGCGCAGTTAAGTTTGGACTGAGGCCATATTTCGGAGCTCATCAAAGGAGCGGCAAGGATATCTCTCCAACCTACTTTCTTCCCTACAATAACTCGCCGGAAGGAGCGATTGAAGCTAATTCCAGCGACTTTGTGGCTAGGGTTTGGATGAATGGATCAAATAGGCTTCTGTTCGTCGGATCGAATGGCAGGCAAGTAACTATTCCTTCAAAGGACGTTTATCAGGTGAATTTGCGAAATCGAATGGTATTCGTTATTGAAAAGTCAAATCAGGCCCGTATTCTCCGAGTTTATCAAGTGAATGTTGAGAACGATTCTGTTCGCGAAATTTATTCTGGAAGGTGCGCTGGTGTCGGGTAAGGACAACGATCTGCCAGCGCCACAACTCGTTTCCTAGCTGTGGAGGCATAACAGGTGCCGTACAATAACCATCATGCGCAAGCGATGGGTTTGGATTGGAATCGCGGCAAGGAAGCGGACATTGCTTGCTGGCATCGCAATCATTGGGATTACCTGCACAGTTGGGCTTACATCGATGAATCAGCCGCCATTTGAGTTCATCTCGGATCTCGAAGGAGAACGGATCGCGGACCCATGGCTGAATGCCAGATTCCGATCGCGCGATCCTAGGCTATGCGCTTACTATGGATTCAAGGTGCCGGCAAACGTCGTTCGCCAGAGTGCTTATCAAGAGGTTGCTTCGCGTGGGTGGAGGAAAGAGAATACATGCAAGGGCAGCGCGGATACTTACATGGAACCGGTCTCGCCGACCGAGTACGTAAACCGGCACTCCGCCGAGATTAACTGGGGCTATGGAGGGTTACCGGAGGGCTACACCTGCATTGTAACGCTTCGCAGAGGGCCGACGTGGCTTGAACGAAAGTGGTCTGAAGTGCGGCGTGTCCTTACCCCTGAGCAGGGCCGTTAACTGCCTTGCACAAGCGAGGCTTTGCATTGGATTAGCGGCAACCGCGTTGATCCATGCCGTCTCCACCTTCGCGATATGCTCGTTGATGATCTGCCGATACTGGGGGCGGACCAACTTGAGCATCTTGCCAAGCGTTGCTACCGTATCTTCCGAATAGACGATTGTCGCAGCCTCGGCCGCTGCCTTGACCACTTCTTCACTGGAGTCTCCGCATCCAGCAAGGATTCGATCGAGTCCACCTACCTCGAACTCTCCGAGAGCGTGCATGGCTGCGGCCCGGACGGATGGAACGGGGTCCTTTAGGAAGGCGGCAACCTGGTCTAGGTGATCAGGCTCGCCTATGTGACCAACAATCAGAACTGCCGCGGCCCGCTCTGATGGGTCGGTGCTCGATTTCTTGTTCAGAGCGCGGCCCGCCGCCCCAGGTACGTCATGGGCGCGATAGAGCGCAGAATGTCGCACTCGGCGAATGGGATCCTGAGCCAGGCTAAAAAGTAACGCCCAACCCAGGTCGGCGGACATGCGATCAAACTCGGTCGAAACTTCGGAACGTGCGTCGGGTGACGGATCGCGGGCGATTCCTCGCCAGAAACTGTCAGGCATCTGAACCTTATCCAAATGCCGGGCGGCTGAGATTCTCACCAACCCAGCGGGGTCCTTGAGTGCCAATCCGACCAAACGATCTATTTGGACCTGGACATCCTTGGGCATCGTGCTGGGTTGTGGTTCATAGCTCGGATCCCATTCAGATCCTGGAAGAGACCATAGGTTTCGGATGGCAGCGGCACGTGAATAGATATTCGAACTACGCAGGCACTCTAGAAAGAACTCCCAGGTTGGTTGGCATGGCAGATAACTGAGCTTTTCGAGCAGTGCTTCGCGGTTGCGGTTGTCCACGCGATCCCAGACCCTGCGAACGGCGCCTATCGCCCTGACTCCGTACCGATTAATCACAAAACCGAATTCATCGGAACTAACGAGGGCGGCGTGCTCACCGGTCATAAGCCGCTCAAGGTGAGGTAGGAACTGGTCGTCCGGCCATTGTACGAGGCACGCAATTGCCAAATCCACAGTCTCTTCCTTCTTGCTTTCCAACATGGCGGCTAGTTCAGCCTTAAAAGCGCCTTCATGCCGCTCAGCGGAGAAAAGCTGAAAATTGCGATTGAACTCCTCGGACGTTTGGCGATTGGCTACGAACCACGGCCAATTCTTAGCTGCAAAATCGCGGAAAATGGAGTTGACGTTCGACACAAAGGAGTGCCAGCCGTACTGCCAGCCGGTAATACAAGTTGCCCGTGTTGCATACGCCGGCCGAAAGATATCGGCGAACAGAATCCGAAGTGTTTCTTGTGCCCCGGTCCTTACCACATGATCTGTGGAGGCTAATCCAAGATCTAGAGCATTGGCACCCATCGCCATGAACCAGGACATCGGCTCTCCCTCTCGCTGGTTCCTGTCCGATGGAATGGCCTGAAGCCTTTTCAAGCGAGCCTCGACGCCAACCGCTCCTGGTTTCCCCGATGCCGCACGGGTCTGTTGAGACAAAGCAGTTTTGGGATCGATTCCGGAGTTTTCAACCGACTCTCGAAGCCCGGAGTAGCTTTTTAGAAGCTCCGGAAGGTCTTTGAGAACAGCGGCTTGCCCTGTTGCCGGAAGACTTGAAAAGGACGTCAGCCTCTGCATCCAATAGGATGCATCCACATGGCGATTGTCCCCATCCTGTGCCTGCGAAACGCAGCCTACCAATAGTATCAAGCAGATCGTTGCGGCTTTCCTCACATTGGCATTATCACCCAGTTTCGCAAGTCACGCAAGTGGAGGGTTGACCGTGAAACCGCACTACAATAACCATCATGTGCAAGCGATGGGTTTGGATTGGAGTAGCGACAACCGCCATGGGCCAGTTCTTGGTTCGGACCGCAAAGCATGAGAGAATGGACATGCGATGATGTTGACCGCTATCTCACTGACGCTTTCGTTTCTTGGCGTTGAAGCTCCCCTGTGGGCAAAACTCGACAACCTGGTCTCGTTATTCGACACGCTCAAAGTAACGGGCCCGGGAGCACAAACTTCAGGAGATTCATGCGTTATCCTGGACTCATCGGGAAAGGTAGTTAAGCGGATCCGATTTGACAAAACGTCCGCGCCCCTGTATCTGAATGATCAAGATGTCTTGGTGACCTCGCCCTTGTCCTTTTTAAATGACAACAGCACTAACCAACCGATTTGGGGAGCAGGTTCTTTCGGCAACTGCTTTGCCCAAGGAAAGTATGTGTTTGCGATCGGATCTGGCGCGGTACTACTTGGAAATCCACCGCTAGCGCTGCCTAGTTATGACCACCTCGCGGCCGTGGGGATAAACACATCAGGCGACCGCCTCGCTCTCATGACTCGGCCAATGTCAGCTGCTTGCATGTCGATCTATGTAAATAACGGCAACGAATGGCACGCAGAATCTAATGTTCGCACGCCTGAGATTGAGCGATCGGGTCTTGTGTCCGTGTTACCCAGGTTTAACGACCTTCGGTTCATTAGCAAGAACGTCTGTGCGTTTATTGGAAAGACCGTGGGACCTCAGAACGGAACGGAGTTGGCAAAAGCCGAGGGAGAAATGATGGATCTGACTACGCCTCCTCTAGAAACCGTACGTGGGATTGGATCGCCTTGCTACCTCTTCTTGACGGACATTAGGGATGGATGGACCCGAGGCGTCGCGAGGATGTCCTATGCCGCCAGTCCAGAACGAGGAGGTCCGCGCACTGGCAGGATGGCTGTCTCGTCCGACCAAAAACTCCTTTACATTGCGGTCGAGGGTGGAGTAATCAAGCTATCAACAGACGA
>JACMJO010000299.1 GCA_014380605.1 Fimbriimonadaceae bacterium
CGACTCGATGATCATGTCTTGAAATCTCAGATTCCTCTCCTCGTCAAATAAAGTAGACGTGTGGCTACTATATTAGCATCCTGGCTTCGGCGCGTCAAGAGCTTTTCGTTCAGACGATTGGGTTTGAGAGTCGAGGCTATTTTTTGGCTTCTTCGCGCTCCATGAGCACTTTTGCGGTGTATCCGCCGGTCATCTTTTCTCCGTCCATGATTATCCAGTCACTGACCTTTTCGCGTTCGACTACGATGGGGTCGCCAAGCTTTACATCCTTGAGCCTAAGGGGCTCGTTTCCCAGTTTCCCTTTGAATTGATTTCCGTCATAAACAGGGTCGTCGATCCAAATGTGCTCGATTCCACCCTCGGGCGTAGATAGTCCAGCTTTGACCGCGAATTCGCGGTTGCCCTGCTTTTTGAGCTCGGCGATGAAGCTATTGAGCGTGTCCCTGGCTTTCTGAATGGCTTTGTTCATCTCGGGATCGTCGTCGCTGACACTGGAAACGGGTGGGTTTCCTTCACGGTAGACGGTCTCCTGAGTTGCCGACTTCTGGCAAGACACAGAGGTCAGGATAAGGGAACTCGCAACCACTAATAGGCTGAAACGGTTGAAGGTACTTGTTCGATTATTCATTTGCTGCCACTATCTCAGCGCATCTTATCCCGTAAAGATCTCGTTTGTGCGCGGTCTGGTATTGGGCGGCAAACCAACGCCGAGGCCCGGACACCTATCCAGGCTCGGCGTCATGCGGAGAAGTCTTTGGACCCTCGATTACGAGGTCGCGCTGCTCATTTTCGCCGGTCTTCCACTTGTAGGCGTTGCCATTTGGCTCGCTCGGGCTTTCTTGGGGATCATCGTGAGCCTCCTTTTCGCCTGCCAGCTCGTGGCCTTTGGTTGAAGGCGGGGTTGCCTCTAAGCCTTCGCGGATGGCCTCTGCGTCAAGCCCAGCCTCCTCAAAGATCGTAGAAGGCTTGCCATGCTTTTCCGGGTCTATGTGCACGGGCGGACTATTCTTCGCGGGAATTTCGGGTGCTTCTCTTTTGCTCATTTTAGGCTCCTAATGTTCTTGTTTGACGCAGGAAGGGCGTTCCTCCGACGAGGTTCAGTCCATTTGGCTCGCCAATGGAGTTAAGCAGGAGATTCGCAATTGGTAAGCGACTTGGTTGCGCCATGGCGGAACTTTTCGAACCTACGCTTAACATCTCCAAGTCTGGCAAGCAGGTGAATCTGCGGGCGACCGTGCGGCTGCGCCTGTCTCCGTTCGAGCAATGTCTGATAAAAACTTGCGATCCGAACGGGCTGTTTCAGATCTCCTGTTACATCGGTGACGTAGACGATGGTGAGTTCCCCGGTGGAAGGCCGCCAGTGTCTATCACCGCTGGGATGTTCAGCGTTCCCCGACAGGGTCAGGAGTCCGATCCATTCGTGTGGGAGTTCTCCACGCCTCAAGGCGCAGCCTTGAACGAAGATCTCGGCCGAGACGAAATATATTGCCACTTCGAGTTACGAAATCTGTTTTCCTCGACGATTTCCCACGCGATCGACTCGCAGACAGTATCGGGCAATTACTAGAGGGCCGCTTGGTCGGCGCGATCATGTAGGGTTGGCAAGCGATATACTTGCCTGGTAAAGGAACGTGTTTCTAACACTTTCTGGGAGGATTGAACTCGTGATGAAACAAGCTCTTGCGATCGCCCTTACCGGCGTTTTTCTCGCCCCAGTTGCCCAACAAGAACAGGCCTATCTCGCGATCCTCGCTGAGACAAAGGTGGGAAGGATGGCGGGAATGCCGATGTTCGACCTCAAGGACTTGCCACCCGGATTCAAACTTCCGCCCGAGGCGATGATGTTTGCCGGTCAGCCCTCTCGCCTCCTGCATGTGAGACTTTGGTCGCCCAGCCTCGCCCCGGCGAATGCCAAGGCATCAGTAGCCCCTCCAAGTGGATTGAAGCTGGGCGCCAAGCTGGACTTGGACCTCTATCGACCCGAGCCAGGGGCAACCGGAAGTACACAGAAGGATAAGAACTTCGATCCGGACTCCAACCCTGAGTTCACGGTCAAAATCTATTGGGGCTCCTCCGACACAGTCAGAGACGGACAGCCAAAGGTTATCAAATGGACCGACATTCCTGCGGATCAAAAGGAAGCCATCAAGGAGAGGAACCGCGAAGTCAATCGCGCCAACTCCTACTTCTACAAGCCTAACTGGACTACGGGCTATTGGCCTACAAAGGCTCAGCCGGGAAGCATCGACAAGGCGGCTTCTTTGGTCGGGAAGTATGCATTGACCACCACCTACACCGGCAATGTCGAGATCGAGGCGCCGTCGAACGTGGACTTCCTTGATCCGATCGTGATCTCCTCGCCTAACCTGGAGAAGAAGCTCGATTTGAAGAAGTCGATCCCGCTGATTTGGAAAGAGATTCCCAATGCGCTGGGCCTGAACGGCATGGCCATTGGCATGGAGGGCAAGAACACGCTGATCATGTGGAGCTCCTCCGAAGTGTTTACGGAAGGGCTGATGAGCGATATGGGATTCTTGCAGATGGCGGAGGTCAGGGACTTTGTGCAGAAGACGGTGTTTATGCCCGGCAATAAAGCCAACGTGACCATTCCTGCGGGGATTTTCCAAGGCGCCGATTTCGCGATGTTCAACATGGCCGGCTATGGCCCTGGGGCGGCATTGGACAAGGCACAGCCGCTGCCTAGAATCCAGACCAAAACCAGCCTGATGATCATGCTCGGCGGCAAGAAGATGCCCGATATGACTCCCTAGTCGAAGTTACATTGGGCGAATTCGGCGAGATTGGGGATCGACGCGTCTTAGTAGGCACATGGTCTTCACGCAGTGCCTATTGACGTTGGTGGTCTGGCAGACGGCGAAGCCGCCTTTGCCGCCGGTGGTCGGAACGTGGGTCGTCGAGTATTGGCGAAAGTCTATTCCGAGATCGCCCTCGGTACCGAAGGACTATCGGTTGAGCGTGTTTGCCGATGGCACATGGAAAGAGCAGCCCCCGAAGAAGCAAGGGCAGTGGATTCTTAAGGACGGCGTCTTATCGCTGCGCATCATGCAGGGCGAGGATCTTTGGACCAACGTAAGAAAGTTTCTGCTGGGCAGAGATGGAAAGCTCGCCTTATCCGAGAGCCGAATTAAGCTGAAGCGGACCTCACGCTCGCCCGGGAAGCCGATACCCTAGAGCCCAGCGTCTGCACAACCCGATGGCGGCAACGCTAGGTAGGCTTTACAACCATGTTGAAAGTTGCGTTTGCCGGCTTGTTGGCTGCAATCGGCCAGGTGGTTCAGGCCGATCGGGTTGACGACTACGTACGAGCCGAACTCAACCGACAGCGAATTCCGGGGCTGGCCTTGGGCATCGTCCGAAACGGCAAGCTCATCAAATCTGCCGGCTACGGGATTGCCGATCTGGACAACGATGTGCGCGTTACCCCGGACACCGTGTTTGAGGTGGCATCCATCACCAAGCAGTTCACCGCAACCCTCATCATGATGCTGGTGGAGGAGCGCAAACTGTCGCTGGACGACAAGATCAACGCGCACTTGCCCAACCCGCCCGACAAGTGGAAGGACATCACCTTACGCAATCTTCTCAACCACACCGGAGGGCTTGCCAGGCTCGGCGATGATTTCAAAACCCTGGTCCGGCTGCTGAACATCAGCACCGAGTCGATGTATGCCGCCGCAAGAGAGGACGCGATGCTCGCGGCACCTGGAGAGGCTTGGAACTATAGCGACGTTGGTTTCTTCCTGCTCGGCATGATCATCGAGAAGGTCACGGGCAAGAAATATGAGGATGCCTTGAAGGAGCGCATTTTGACGCCGCTCGGTATGACATCGTCGCGGATGGTCGACCAAATGCGCCCGTACAAGAAACTGGCGAAGGGCTATACGATCACTAGCGGCCCGGAGGTAAAGGGCGTGCCGACGGTTGTGAACATCCGTCGTGTCTCCCAGCGCGGGATGGCCTCGCACTATGGACTGTTTTCGACGGTGGGGGACCTGGCGAAGTGGGATACCGCTTTGTACACTAACTCCCCTTTAAAGCAGGAAACCTTGCGTCAGATGTGGACGCGAACGACGCTCAAGAGTGGCGAAAAGGTTCCTTACGGGTTTGGTTGGGAGCTTGGGGCCCGACGGGGCTATGAGTACGTCTACCACGGCGGGATCACGGGCACCAAGATTTTCCGGATACCTGAGCTAAAGCTAACCGTGATCGTGCTCACAAACCTCGGCTGGTCGACGGCGAGCACGTCGATCGGCGCCGACACCTCGAAGATCGTGCGAGAGATCGCCGGGATCGTGGAGCAGAAGTTCAGACTGGAACCCTTGGCGGACGCGGACCCCGTTTACATCGCCAAGGCCCGCGCGGCGTTCGAGGCGCTCGGCAAGGGCCAAGTTCCGAAAGAGGTGTTTTCTGAAAATGGCGTGAGTTTCGTCACCCCGTATTTGGCACGGTTGGCAGCTGATGTCGTGCCGGTAGGTCAGATACGCAAGGTCGAACTGCTGGAGCGAAAAGTGAATGGCAAGGTGCAGACCCACTTCTATCGGTTCACCGGTGCCAAGGGGGCACAGGTGTTCAGCATGGACTTTGACGGCGAGGGCAAGATCGACGAGATCTGGGTCGACGGTTGATGGACTAGCGGCTACTGAGTGAGGGGACCGTTGAACATCCAGACATGGCCAAATGGATCCTTGATCTTGCAGGTTCGGCCGTAGGGTTGATCCTTCGCTTCAGCGAGAACTTCTGCACCGGCGTCGACCGCACTTTTCAGCCATCTATCCGCGTCGTCCACTTCAAGGTGAAGGATGACGGGGGTGCCACCGAGCGTTTTGGGGCTGCTATTGTGGGTGGGAAATTCGTCGGCCAGCATGATTAGCGCACCCTGGATGTTTAGCTCGGCATGTCCGATCTTCCCTTCCCAAGCGTGGCGTTCGCCGACCTCCTCGGCGCTGAAGGCCCGCTTGTAGAACTCGATGGCTGCATTGCAGTCGTGGACGCCGAGCATCGGCGTGCACTTTTGGGCGGTGGTCGTTTCCATGTTCGGATTATGGCTACTAGAGGGGCTGGAATCGCGAAGGTTCCATTTGCCGCTAACGCGGTCCAATGACGATGCACGCTAGCATCCCGGATTGGGAAACGTAGACGGTCGGCCAGCCCGTGGCGTTGCAGTCGATTTTGGAACAGCGTTGCAAATCAGGATTCAGCGATATCTTGACGCCATCCCCCGAATCCTGTATGTTCGAGCCGTCATGCGATCTGGTTCAAAGCATGGGGACGAGGAGGAGGCGCGGCTTACCGAAGGCGCGCTCACCAGCACGCAGCAACTGGAGGCAGTGAGGCTTGCACTGCGGATGCAGCAGGCGTCCGACGAGAGCCTGACGCTTGCCCAGCTCGAGGAAATTGGCAAAGAGGCGGGCGTCGATCCAGAACAGATTCGGAAAGCCGTGGAGGCACTGCGCTCGACCGATGAGCATAAGCGGCGGCAAGGCAATCGCCGCGACCTGATTGCGCTTGTTACCTCCTTCTTGGCAGTGATGTTGTCCGTTTCGTTTCCCTTGGTGATAAGGCAGCTTCCGGCCGCAACCCTCATCTACATTGCACTTGCGGTGGGTCTTGGGTACGTTTGCAAGCGTCCTTGGGTAGCCGCAATCGTCGGCTTTGTTGTCAACATTGGGTACAGCCTTGGGAATGGCCATCCCCAGGGGATGGAGCAAGCGCAGATCAACCAGAAAGAGATCATTTCGATCATCTCCTTTACCGTTTTTGGCCTCCTTGGGTGGGGCGTGAATAGGGTGATGACGCCCAAGCCCCCCAAACAGGAGAAGGGACCCCCAGACCGAGCCGAATTGGTGAAGCAGTTCGTTGCATTACAAGACCGCTTGGAGCAGGGCAAGGTGCAGTCGGCGGTCCTTTGTGTGGATGTCGAGGGTTCGACGGGGATGAAGGCCGGAGAGTCGGACCTCGATATCGAGTACTCCTTCAATGCTTATCTTGGCCTGGTGGACGAGGCGGTTGAGAAGCACGGAGGCAAAATGGAGAGCGCGGCGGGCGACGGCGCGATGGCGGTGTTCACTACTGCTGATCGGGCCATCTTGGCCGCCCAGAATTTAGTTGGGGCGGTAGAAGCGTTCAACGCGAACGGCAATCGCCTTAAAACCCCCTTCCGAGTGCGATGCGCCATCAGTTCAGGCGAGATCGGCTTCAACCGGGGCGGCTCCATCGGCCGTAGCCACAGCATCGTCTTTGATCGGGCGGGCAAGGCTCAAAAAGGGGCGGAACCGGGTGGCATCGTGGTCACTGAGGATTGCCGAGAAATGGCGGAGGGCATTTTGGAGAACCTCGAACCGGTGTCGATCCCGGGGCTTGACGTTAACGCCTATCGTTCAAAAGTATAGGCATAGGCTTAAAACCTATCCTTCCATGAGACAGACAGCTACTCTGAAAGGGTTGCTTGGAAGATGCGGATTTCTGGGGGTTGCGTTAGGCATTCGCCCATCGCCTTCATGAACTCGGCGAAGTGGCCGGTTTGGAAGTGGGCTTCCAGGTCCTCTCGGGTGGTCCATTCCTCTACGAACACGAACTTAAGCGCATCCTCGGCACTGATGTAGTAGTCAAACCGCTCGCAGCCGGTTTCGGTCACGGCCAAAGCCTTGTTCTTCTTGCTCGCGGAGAGGAAGAGGTCGACTTTGTCGGCGTGGAGGAAGCCGTAGGCAGTGAGAACGGTCATTCGCTGGACTCTACCTAACTTCGCCTGCCTCCAAGATGTGTCGTCTGGAGGCAGAAAAGAAATAACCTGAAGTACCTATCGAATTCGGCGGTTCCTCATCATCCGCCGAATTTCGGGAGGTGGCCCACTCAAAACTTCAATGCCCATGATGGGATGGACTTCCCAGGCCGTTGCACGCCAGTTTTTCTCCCCGTCTCGGTCCCTCGGGTCGGCGGACCAGGCACCCGTCGCGTGGTCTGGGTCAAAGAACAGCCATCCGGAAAAGCGAACCCACCGGCCAAGCAGCCGAGAGCGTAGGGTTGCGCTACTCCAATCTTTCCCGATGTTTGACGGCAAGAGTCCCTGCAAAGCCAAACGCCGAGACCGCTCGGTTACCTCCATAACTACTTTGCCCTTTCCGGAGTCCTGCTGGTCGGGGATTAGTACGACGTCGAGGTGAGCGTCTAGGAGTGCTTTCTTGGTGGCGTAGCAATTGCAAGACTCACCTTTGCTCGCGGCAGGAAACAGATCCTGAACATAGCCAACGACGCTGACAGCCCGTGCGCTTATTGCCGCGTCGTCTTTTGAGGGAAGGGCGGCGATCCCGGTTAGGCTTATCGGAGTGAAGCTCGCTGGCAGTTTGAATCGGTTCTTCAAGCTATTTGATCGTGCTTTGTCGAAGGGCGGGATATTGCCGTCTTTGGTGAGGCCCTCCATCGTGCACTGATTTCCAAACTTGTTTGGGTAGTTGCCAATCACACTTAAATCTGGCCAAGCTCGCCTCTGTGTAACAATCGATAGACCAATGGCAGAAATGAGCGTTCCAATCATGCATAATAGTATTACTTTGATCATTCTTCGGTAACCTCATCTACAAGATATCAAAGTAAAGACTTTTTTGCAATATTAGAGATTAAAAAGTTTTTTGGTGCTTATGGAAGCCCTCCACAGCGCGGAAATGTATAGACCGGACACACGGAGGACAAATGTTTTGGGGGGACATGGTGAATGTAGGTTTTGTCGCTTCAGTCCTGCGGTTACACTGAGCCGATGCGCATTGTGAAGCTGCTGCCCGACCGATGGCGGGATTACCAGGCGATCCGGCTGGAGGCGCTGCGGACGAACCTGGACGCCTTTGGGGCGACCCTCGAAGCGACGCTCCAGCGTCCTGAAGCCTGGTGGCGAGGAGTGCTCGAGACGGCCCAGGCAGAACCCAACAAAACGGCCCTGTTCGCGGAAACGCCAGACGGCATCATCGGGCTTGCTGGCGCCTATCCCGAGCAGGAGCCAAGGTGCGTCGACATCACCAGCATGTTCGTCACGCCTTCGGAGCGGGGCAAAGGGGTTGGGCGGGCGCTGCTTCAGGCAGTGGTGGATGAGGTCGTGGCCGAGCGGGTTCGGCTATGCGTGAATGCCTCGATTCTGGCAGCGGTTGGGCTCTATGAGCGGTTTGGGTTTGTGACCCTGTCGGAGAGCATGGGGACTCGGTCGCGAGGAGGCGATGGAAGCGGTGATAACCGGGGGAATGGGGGTTGTCAATCGCCGCGCGTGCGCCGCCCCGGCATGAATGCCGGGTCTA
>JACMJO010000300.1 GCA_014380605.1 Fimbriimonadaceae bacterium
TGGGAAGTCCATCCGGGGAATCAGGGCATCGGGCAGATGAAGACTCCCCTCGACGACGCCCTCCAGAACCGCGTCAAACGCTTCCTTGGGCAAATCCTTGCCATTTACCTTGATGTAAAGCTGAGGGATCGTCGAACGGATTTCTGGCTGCATTTAGGGTAGGTTTGGAATACCAAGAATCTGGCCAGGTTCAATTGAAAGAGGATCATCGATGCGATTGGCTTCCGCGATCAATCGCCAATGGCTAGGGTTACCATACTCTTCATTGGCAATCCCCGCCAGCGTATCCCTTGGCCGCACCATGCGCCTTTTCGCCCCGCCCTCTGCATAGCTGGTTGGGTTCGTTCCTGGTTTATCGTTCTCGTCGACCGCCTCCATTAAGGTCACATTGGCCAATGCTCGAACGGGCACGCCATTTTGACGAAACAAGGTGAATCGAATCGACAGACTGGTGATTGCAGCTTTGAACTGCCAGTTGTCTCCCCACTCAAACAAGATGAACGGCGGACGACCCTTCTTCGTCTTCGTGTTCGCCTTCGACTTGTCTATCATCGTCATTTTGAAGAGCTTGTCCGTGTGAACTCGGACATCGCCAAGGGGTTCTTCGAAAACGTCGAACATGAGTTCAACCGTCATACTTCTGGCTCCGCCACCCGTAAAGTCCATTTTGGGCACGTTTTTGCCCGTTACCGGTTTCGCCTGCCAGTTGTTCGTTTTGGCGATGGTGTACTCGGTCGGGTTGAAAAGGCACTTTAACTTTTCCTTCGTGTACATGTCGGTTATCGTTGCTTTGGATAGGCTCATTGTCTTTTCCTAGCGGAATCCTGCTCTTTCTGACTCGAACTGTAGTTTTCTCTTGAGCAAGCTCCACACTTCCGTCGCTAATAGGTTTACGTCCTGATCCTTAGCCTTTGCTCCACCGACTTGGCTAGCTTGTTCCTCGGTTTTGGCTTGGCTCTCGGATGCTGCCCCAATGCCCCCCTTTGATGCTTGGACCGCAATCGCTTGATCGTCATGATGGATCGGCTTCTTGAGCGGCATTGCGGGCTTAGATAGTGATGCAGAAATCAAGGTGGTCTTTGGCTTTTCTTGATGATCTCCAAGGTCCATTCTGGCTGGAGGTGGGAGGTCGATGCGCATATCGACATGCGGCGAACTCGGAACCACCGTCGGCGCCTTGGGAATCAATGGCTGAGTCATGGTGGGGGGAATTGCTGGGTGGCTGGGCACAATCGGCTTTATGACTGGTGCGGCCATCCCAATGGAGGGGGTCATTGCCGGCCTCCCCGATGGCTTGGCGTGAGACGCACCAGAGGCAGGCGAAAGCAAGCGCGGAGCCATTGGAGAACCGGTCGACAAGGAGCGGGCCGGAATGTGGGGGACCGCAGGGTGCCCGACAACCCCCGCTGACGCCCGAGATGGGCCGTGTCCAGCGGCGGAAACTCTGCTTGGGATAGCCGCAAACCCGCCACCTTGGGACGGAGGCGCCGATACCCGAGGCGCGTGATAAGTGGGGCCCTGAGAAGTCGAGGTCGGCATGATTCGCGGCAGGGCCGGAGCCGAAGCATTGGCAATGACAGAGTGGAAATTTGGAAATGCCTGTTGACGCATTTGAGCAAAGGTTGTTGCGGGAATCGAACGGACGGGCACCATTCTAAGATCAGCCCGGGCCTCTTGCGCGTAGCTAAGTGGATGTGGCTGGTTGACTCCACCGGGTAAGTACACGGGAAGCCCGAGAGTCCGGAGCACGGAAGGACCGCCTCCGCTTGAATGATAGTTCCCCGACCAGCGATGCGTTCGTCCTTGGCCCAAGGTTGAGGGCCCGGAGCTTAAGTTTGCGGGTTGATTAGGCATCCCAACGTCCGCCCTGAGCGCGGACATAACCGGAGAGGGCCACGACAGGGAAACGACCTTATCGGCAAATCCGGGCGAAGGAGTTTCTCCTTGATGATCGAGAAGCGCGTTGATGACCTCTGCCGATATCGGCACATTGACGGCGCTTGGTCCCAGGTCGTTGGGATGCAAGGATGGGTAGAGCGCCTTTGCTCCTGCGGGCAATGTGGCCTTCAGGGCTTTTATGTCATCAAACGTAAGTGGCCTGGCGCCTTTAGCTAAATCCTTCATTTGAAAGGTAGCATCGACCCCCGCCTTGCTGGAATCCTTACCGGCAACCCGAATCGGGCTAGAAACCAGGGTTACATGTCCTAACCGAGGATGGGCGCTCACAGCACTGTTCTGATTGAGATTGGACTGACTTGGATCCCTTCGCATTTTCAGCAAGTCCTGCGAAAGGCCGGCTGAACCTCGGGCTCCATTACGGAGGATTAGAGAATCGGCGAGGTTGGTGGCTGTTCTACCGAGAGGTTGGCTTGAGATTCCTAATTGAGGAGCGCCTAAACCTCGCTCGGCAAGAGGTCCGATCCCAGGTTGGTTGGCCAGACCGAAAGGTCCTCCTCTACTCCCAAGGTACATTCCCGCAACACCGGCGCCTATGCCGAGGGCAATCGGCGCCGCTCCGAGCCTTGCTCTTGAGCGTGCAGTTCGAGATGGCTTTTCGCCGATCGAATCGAATTCAATGTCTTGGTCCTCTACTTGGCCAGGTACACGTTTTCTTCGAGTTCGAAAAGCCAGAGGTACTTCTGAATGATCTTGAACCTCATAGGTTCGAGAGCCTATTCCACTCGTGGTAAAAACGCGTGTTGCTCCAGAAGACGCCGAGTCGGTCTCGGTTGCATCTACAACCCCTACCCGTGAGCTACGTCTTCGTCGCCGCTTGGTCTTCAGAGGAACAGATTCAGAATCCTCCTCATCCTCGACTTCCAGCTCGTGAGGTCTCAAACGACGCGACTTGGATGCGACGACTCTTGGATTCCTTCGAGTTGGCGCTAGGTTCAGAGCGGTCGGTTCTTCCAGTGCGGGAGTTTGTTTGAGTACCAACTGAAGCCAATTTGTAAAGGCATAAAGCTTTGATGCCGTCAGGCTGTGACTGGTCAGAAGCCTTGGCACGATGGTCGCGGCAAAAGCCTCCGATCGCAACGACCCTCTAACCATGTCGTTGAACGGTTTTGACCGCTTGGCCGAGACCTCAACATGCAGGTCAGCCAGGAACTGCAGGACCCGCCCAATCGAGTCGATTGGTTCGATCTCCGGCATATCCTTGGCAAGCAGTTCGCTCATTACTATTTTGATTGGACGTTGATTCCGTTGTGGGCAAACTCAAGCGTTTCGATTGCAGTAGCACCGGCTTCAGACTTAAGATCTGGCCCAGTCCATTTGACGGGCCAGGCCTGGATGAGATCCCATTGCTGAACCGCCTTTTGTCCAGGTTTTGGCCCATATACCAAGATGGTGACGTTCTTCCTCTTCTTGGGAATTCCGTCCAAGCTGGACATGTACCATCGGTACAGGTCCTGACCAGCATCGATTCCACGCTTCAGGGTGATGTTTGCGTACTTGGTTCTGACCGGCAACTTGTGGGTATGTACGTTCAATCCGCCTTCTGAGTATTCATACACCTCAGTCTCAATTGAAATGCCTGAGCACTCCGCGAATCCTGCGATCTGCAAGCCGTCTATCTCCACCCAAAAGGAAAGCCCAAGGTAAGGGTCTTTGGGTCTCTGCTCCTCTTTTCTCATCCTCCCCTCCTCATGCGCCCGAGAATCACTTCCTGTTTCATTAGTTCGTACACTTTTTCTGCCACCTTCTGCGGGTCCACTCGCAATGCGGACGGCGTGTCGTCTCCCTGCATTTTTCCTTGCGTCGCCGTGTCAGAAGGAACAGGCTGACCTTCAACTGATCCCTTTGACGGAGCGCTCGCGAGATTCATCGAGGGCTTCTTTGCCTGAGCGTCCTTGTTCAGAGGCGATTGCTCTTTGCCCGTCTTCACGGAAACATTGCATACAAGGCGTTGAATGCTAGTCGCCAAGAAACACCTCCGAGTCTTTTGCCTTGGTTCTACGGTCTGCAAAATCGGCCACGAGTTCTCTCATGCGACCCATAACGCCGTCAAGCGCACTGTCGTTCAGTGCGTATGCTTTTTTCCACTCTAGTCTCGCACTGCCTTCATTTGCAATGAGTGCGACCATCTGATTGTAGAGTGTCTTGCTGATTTTGCCCATGACTGGCTTGGTTGGGTCTGTCCAAGAGTCGTTTAGGTTTGCCCTGGGCAATAGCGTGACCCGAGGGTCTAGAACCGTCTTTGCGCCAGGGGCCAGACTGGCGTCCTGGTCGATTGCGTAATAGGTGATTTTCTTCGTAACCGGGTCCTCATGGATCATGATGTTGCCGGGATTTGTGTCGCGATCCGAGTTGTTAATAACGTGGTCGAAGGCTCTGAGATTGTTTCGGAAATTTGTAAACCCGGGATCATCTTTCATGACCTTGTTGTATAGAGCCTGGTCCGTAGGATTCTTCGACGTCCGAAGGGTTTCCAAATCGACGGTGCCTTTCTTAAACGGTTGAAGCGACCCTACCCTTCCTTCGTGCACGACAACGGTCACGAAGGGCAATGCGTCTCCGATCGCCGGCAAGTCTGCCGCTAGACGGGCAGCAAAAGCGCCGCGAACAAAAAGGGTTCTGCCATCGGCCTTATGTCCATATAGCCCGAGCGGCATTTCACCAGCTGCTGGCTTGAAGATATAGAGTTCCCCAGTCGCGGTGTCCTTTAAGATAAATTTGACTGAACTGCCGCCAAGACTGTTGGGCTCGACGACGAATCTGCCTGCTGGCAAACCGATCCATTGACCTTCGTAGTCCGGGAGCCCCTTGTTTTTAGCAATCGTTCTACTCAAGTCGGCAAGGGTGTAGTCTTTAGTGGACACGCCATCAAGTTCGTCAGGAACGGTCCCGATCGGCGCCTTCGACTTGGTGGACACCCACTGATTTGTGACCGGATCAAGCTCGATACCGCCGTAGGAGTGTTGCGCCGCATTCGGATCAAGGATGTTCCAATCACGGACCGCGCCCAACGGACCTTGGCCGTTGTCGGCCAGTTTCAATTCGCCGACCGCGTCCTTTAATTGGGATGGTGAAACTGCAGGATCAGTTTTCCCCAGTGCCGCAGGATCAGCGTTCGCAGTCTTGGCTAACGCAGGGTCGGGATCACCAGGCTTACCGGGGGGCGGGTCGGCCTTTACTGTCTTGCCAAGGGCCGGGTCGGCATTAGCTGTCTTGGATGATGCCGGATCAGCCTTGACGGTCTTTGCCAAGGATGCAGGATCGACAACATTTTTAGCATCTTTGACCGCGTAGACGCCATCAGGAATCTTGGGGGGGCCCTTTAGAGTCCCAGTCGGACCCACATTTGGGTCTGGGGCCGGAGATCCCTTTAGTGTGCCGCTAGGCTTGCCTTTTGGCGGTGGGGGAGGCGAAGCTTTCAACGTTCCACCCGGTCCCGCGTTCGGATCGGGAGCTGGAGAGCCAATCAGCGTCCCCCCTTTTCCACCGCCCCCGCCTCCGGCAACTGTTGGCCCCTTCGGCGGGGGAGCTCCGCCCTTTTCCTTGGATGTTACGGCGACATGTAAAGGGCGATCAAAGCCTGCGTCGACGATTTCGATCTTGACCGTGGGAAACTTGGTCATGATTTTCGTGGCCGCCATATTGGCTTCTTTGACTCTTTGCTGCTGGAGAACTTTCTTTGCCGCCGCGATCGAAACGGGAGTCTCCTTGGATTGGAACAGGGCTGTTCTCATATCGCCAAGGCTACTAAACGTTCCGAAAAGCCCAAGGGCAGTAGTGGGGTCAGGATTTCTAA
>JACMJO010000301.1 GCA_014380605.1 Fimbriimonadaceae bacterium
CACGCTCAATCTCTGGGGAGTAGCGAATTTCGGCAAAGTCGCGGGGAACCAGGTGGACGCGGGTTGGGATCGTAAAGGCAAGTAAGACGCCCGCCACGGTAGCATGGATTCCCGACTTGAGGAACAACACCCAAAGGACAAAGCCAGCGATGATGTAGAAAGCCGGATTTCGAACTCCAAATCGGTTGAGAATCCCGAGGCCAATCAAGATTCCAAAGCCGGCGCCGATCAAAGCCCACTTGATTTCCTCGGAGTAGAAGATCGCAATGACGAGAATTGCTCCGATGTCGTCGACAATGGCCACAGCAGCCAGAAAAACCTTGAGGGCAAGAGGTACTCGCGAGCCCAGCAAGCTCAGAACGCCGAGCGCAAAGGCGATATCAGTTGCCATCGGAATACCCCACCCCTTACTGCCGGATCCAGAGCCGTTGAAGGCGGCAAAGATGAGGGCGGGCACCGCCATGCCACCGATTGCGGCGATGATGGGCAGGGCCGCCTTCCTAGGCGTGGCTAACTCCCCTATAAGGAACTCTCGTTTGATTTCAAGACCGACTAGGAAGAAGAACACGGCCATAAGGCCGTCGTTTATCCACAGGAGGATCGGCTTATCGAGCACGAACGAGCCAAACTGAAGCGAGAGTTTGGTTTGCCAGATCGAAACATAGCTTGCGGCCCAGGGCGAGTTGGCCCAAACCAGCGCGGTGATGGCGGCCAGCATGAGGACGATTCCGCTGGTTGCCTCAGTCTTGGCGTACTCGGCGAATGGCCTTAGAAATCGGTCGTGAAGTGGCTTCCTTCCATCCTGGCTTGCCATCCCTACCGAACATTACTCTATTCGAGCCAAGCGGGTCACGCCTTTTGGTTGATGAGCGTGCTGGTCCGATTCGCCAAGTCTAGCGAGGTATCGGAGTCAGGGCCGACGACGTAGAACTCGTACTGCCCTTGGTTCCAATGAACTCCACGGTTGATGGTTGCCGACTGTCCGTTGGCAAGCTTCACGGATTCACCCTGAATCCAAGGCGCGGATTGTTTAGCCCTTACATTCACATGGTAAGTCTTGCCCTTAACTTTGTAATCGAAGCAGCATTTGTCGCCGCTTTCGTGAACAAAGAACAACTTCGCGTCGGAACCTAGGTCTAACGCAGGGACATTCATCGATAGCTTGCTGGAGGCCCAGGTTGAGGCTACGCTAAAGTTGCTGGTGAATATCTCGTGCTCGGTCTCCGATGGACCGGCAAGCTGGGATCGGATCAGGATGGTTCCAATTGCCGCAGCCGCAGCAAACCCGGTTGCCCAACCTAGTTGCGGCAACCAATTCCTCTTTGGCTTTTCTTCGGTCCTTGGCAAAAAGGCGGCAAGTCTTTCCAGGGGCACTTCCTCGGCGAGTGCGGCTGATCGGACGGTGCTCACGAATTCGCGTAGACCCTCGAGCTCACGTTGGGCTTGCAGGTCTTCCCGAAGAGCTTGCTCGGCCATCGCCCGCTCATCTGAGGGCAGGCTTCCATCGAGGTAGGACTGCCAGTCGATTTTCATCGCGCACCTCCCTCGACATAGATCAACTCACTGCATCGATCTCTCAGCTTCGCGCGGGCTCGGAAGAGTCGAGAACGTACCGTTCCAACCGGGATGTCCAAGGCATCGGCCGCTTCCTCATAGCTCAATTC
>JACMJO010000302.1 GCA_014380605.1 Fimbriimonadaceae bacterium
CCTCGCAGTGCATGACAAAAAGGACGAGAAACACGGCAAGGAAGAGGCTAAGCACGAAGATAAGCCCAAAGCCGACGACAAGAAGGGCACAAAGGAATCGGAAGCCAAACCAGCGATCCCTGAAGGCTGGGATTCCGCCAAGGGACCGGTCCTCAAGGTTCTCTTCGTAAGCTTCGCCACGCAGTAGTTCAATAGCCGCCTGGTCGTAGCTTCCATTGAGAGTCGCTTGGCTTCGGGATAATTTTGCAAAGTCTTGGGATTAAGGCTTTTACTTCGACCCGTACGGATTTCCAGAGAGCAAGGCCAGGATTCCACTGTTTCTCCCACCCGTAGGGAGCCGTTTCCCTAGGCTCCCCCGTACACGACAGCGCCTGTCTCCATGTGCCGTGAGCCAACTGAATTCTCGTGCAGTGAGAATCGGGGATCGACGAGCCCCAGTGCTGGATAACGCTTTTCGACTTATCTTTCAGGCGGAGCAGAGCCTGCGCTATGGCTTTGGGATTGGCGTGTCCCTGGCGATACGTGCCTGCCTGAAGTCCCCACTCACCATGCCGTTTCGCCCAAAGTGGAGCCGGATCTCGCCAGACAATCTTTCCATCTGTCCAGATTGCCGCTTCGAGAGTCGCAGGAACTCGATGCGGGCCCATTCCCGGTTGCCAATAGATCAAGATCGCGAGATCGGGTTTTTGTATCGCTAAGGAACCCAATATCGCGGCGGCGATCGCAACAACCATGATCCATTATGTGTGGCGAGCCGATGATAAGGTTTAGATGAGTTTCAGAGGACCCTGACAATCCACTTTAACTTTTCTCCCCAGAAACCCTTAAGAAAAACCGGCAAACCCCGATACAACTACTGATAGCCCGGAAAGCGACCGAATGAGGTTCAACCCCGCAAAGCTATCAGGAAGGTTCTTAAGCCGTGTCGGAAATACTCTCGCAAGCAGAAATTGAAGCGCTCTTGACATCACTTGGAAACGAGGAAGATGGCGGGTCGCCCGTTTCCGCATCGGCCTCACCCCGCCAAGCGCCTTCCATGGGACTCGGTTCATTTCAACCTGCAGGCAGGTCGGGCTCAAAAGCTGCGGTCGCTTATGAGGTCTATGATTTCCGGCGGCCTGACAAGTTCAGCAAGGACCAACTCCGAACGCTTCAGATGTTGCACGAGACCTTTGCCCGACTGGCCGGTTCTGGCCTTAGCGCCTACCTGCGGGCTCCCGTCAACATCGACCTGATCTCCCTGGAGCAAGTGCCCTATGAGGAGTACCTGCGAAGTATCAACCAATCCGTTTTCACGATCATGTCGCTGCCGCCACTGACTGGGCAAGCGGTGTTGGAGATCGAATTCGGCCTTGTCTTCACTATGATCGACCGCATGCTCGGCGGCCCGGGCAAAGGAATCGGTCGCAACGTTCTGACCGACATCGAACGACCCTTGGTCAAAACGATGATCGAACGAATGTTCCAAGCGCTGAAGAGCGCTTGGGAAGGCGTGGTCATCGTGAATCCTGGCATCGAGGGAATGGAAACGAGTTCGCAGTTTGTCCAGATCGCCCCGCCGAACGACATTGTCGTCACGATCCTATTCGAGGTCAAAATTGGACAGCAGAGAAGCGCGATGAGCCTGTGCATCCCCTACCTTGTCCTAAAGCCGATCACGACCAAGCTCAGCGCGCAGAAGTGGTTTGCCGGATCAAATCGACGCCACAGCGCGTCCAGCCGCCGAATGCTGTCCTATCAAGTCAACAACTCGATTGTCGATTGCACGGTGCGGCTAGGCGGCGCGCGCCTCAGCATTCAAGATTTTCTGGCTCTCAAGCCAGGCGACGTTCTTCGCCTCGATCAGAAGACCGCTAACGACCTCAGCCTCCTGGTGGGCAATGTTGCCAAGTATGAAGGCAAACCAGCACTTCAGGGCAAGAAGCTCGTTTTCTCCGTTTCCGACGCTATCACTGAGTAACCATTCATGTCGAACATCCCACTAGAAGTCATCAATAAACTTAGCGCCGTTCAAGGTCAAATCTGGCAGACGGCATCGCAGACCGTAAGCGAAGCTTGCGGGTCATCGATCACCTTTGCCAACCCACTGACCGTGGCGACGAAGACCGCCGAACTCTACGCCGAGCTGGGCTCGCCGATGATGGTCATTCAGTTTGCCTTTGCGGGGCTTCCGGAGAACTCTCAAGTCGTTCTTTTGCCCCAGGAAACGGTGTCTAGCCTTGCCAATGCGATCCTTCAAGATCCAGTTGAGGAGATCGACGAGAACATCGTCTCTGACCTTCGCGCCGCGATGGAAGGCATTGTCCAGGGCATCTGCCTTGCCGCCGGAAACGTCAAGAACGAAACGGTTGTGGCTAGCGGCCTTAGCATTCGATTCCAGATATTTAGCTTCCCGCCCAACTTGCAGAAATCGGAAGAGATCGTAAGAGCGCAGATTGCGGTTACCGGCGACGACGTCAAGGGAAACATCATGTGGCTCCTGGACTCCGAGACTGCTCATTCCATTCTCGGAATGACCATCGAAGAGCCAGACTCATTCCCCTTCCAACAAGTTGCCGGCGGGTTGGCGAATGGCGCATCGGGCGGCATGGCCCCGCTCGAAGATTCAAACGGCCTCGACCTTTTGATGGACATTCCGTTGGAAATCAGCGTCGAACTTGGTCGAGTGAAGATGTTGGTCAAGGATGTGGTCGAACTCGGCACGGGTTCCATCGTTGAGATCGACAAAGCCGCCGGAGAGCCCGTCGATGTGATGGTCAACGGACGGTTGGTTGCTCGCGGCGAAGTTGTGGTCATCGAAGACAACTTCGGCGTTCGACTCACAGAAATCCTGAATCCTCAGGAAAGACTCCAGAAACTTGGCGAGGTCGCC